>JAKOOI010000547.1 GCA_022701475.1 Weeksellaceae bacterium | reverse complement strand
AAAAAAGGCAGTTTATTCACAGCGGATGTACGAGGTGGAACCGGGATTCGCCGTTCCGGACCTGAGCTATGTCGTGGAGCCGGTACAGGGGATCTGGATAATTGCCATCGACGGGAATACCTACCTTCCCAAAGACCTCAGCGCATCCCCGGGAAATCCGGCCAACTACAAAGGAGCAGGCACCAGCTACAATAATGTCCTTACCCACAAAAAACACCTGATTTCCTGGGTGAAAAATCTGACCGCAGAGGCAAAAAAATACGGCAAAACCGTGATTGCCTTTACCCACTACCCGATGACCGATTTCAATGACGGTGCCACCCCGGAACTGCAGAAACTGCTCGGCCCCGGAAAATGGCAGCTGGAAAGGGTTCCGGACGACAGCGTCGCCAAAGCTTTTGCCGAGGCCGGCCTGCAGGTGCACTTTGCCGGACACATGCATATCAACGACACCGGAATCCTGAAGACTGCAAACCATATGCTGGTCAACATCCAGGTTCCGTCACTGGCAGCCTATCTTCCGGCCTACAAAGTGCTGACGGTAAAATCCCCGGACCATATGGAAGTACAGACCGAAGTCCTGGAAGAAGTCCCGCGCTTCAATGAACTGTTTCCGCTGTATGAAAAAGAATACCAGGCCCTGCAGAACAGCCCGGCCCGTAATCTCTGGGACAGGGAAATCCTGAAATCCAAGTCCTACCATGATTTTATGCTTTTCCACCTGAAAGAACTCGTCCGGCTGCGGATGATTCCCGGTGACTGGCCCAAAGATTTTATCCGCAGAGCGGAAACCCTGAACGGTAAAGATTTGCTGCTGATGGCTGAAGACAGGAAACAGTTGAAAAAGAAAGGCATTGACCCTGAAGACTATAAAAACTGGAATTTCAACAACCTGATCCTGGACCTCTATAAATTCCAGTCAGCAGATGAGCTCGCCGGAAGAGATATTCCCGGAGAGAGGCTGAAACAATATCATAGCCTGGAAGCGCTCTACCGGAAGAACCGTTCAGAAGATCCGTTTATGGTACAACTGGCTTCCGTTTTCCGGATTCTGGCCCTGCTTTCAGGCTCAGATCCTGCCGGGCATTTCGAAATAGACCTGAAAGCAGGAAAAATCAGAAGGCGCTGAGGCAGAATACACTGTACCGGTACTCTATTCCCGATTCCATACAATAAACACAAAAAAATTTCCTTTCTGTAAAATGTATTGATTTATTGCTTCAAAACATTCTGTAAAAATCCAAATATTATTATATTTGTTGAGATGGCAACGAAAGCACTTTTCAACACGGTGGTCAACTGGTTTATCCGGCAGCGGATGGACCAGATTCAGAATTTTATCAAGCACCCGATTGAAACCCAGAAAGGAATTCTTTTTTCCCAGCTGTTTCATGCGGAAGATACGGAATACGGCAAAAAATATGGTTTTAATTCCATTTCCAGCTACCAGGATTTTAAGAATAAGGTCCCGGTAGTTACTTATGAGCAGATGGAGCCTTACATTGAAAAAGCCAGACAGGGACAGAAGGATGTCAGCTGGCCGGGCTATATTAAGCATTTCGCCAAGTCCTCGGGGACTACCAATGCCAAAAGCAAATTTATCCCGATCTCTGCAGAAAGCCTGGAGTACTGCCACCTGAAAGCCGGAAAAGATATGGTGTCCATTTATGCCAACAACCATCCGGAAAACCAGCTGTTCAATTACAAAAACCTGCGTCTCGGGGGAAGCTCCGAACTTTATGCCGATTTTAATACCAAATTCGGCGATCTTTCAGCAATCCTGATCGATAATCTTCCGTTCTGGGTGGAAATTACCACCACTCCAAGCAAAAAAGTTTCGCTGATGGGGGAATGGGAAAGCAAGCTCAGGGCCATTACTTCGGAGGTGACAAATGAGGATGTGGGAAGCATCCTGGGGGTTCCGAGCTGGATGATGGTGTTATTACAGCGGATCATCAGGGAAACCGATATTCAGAATATTTCAGAACTGTGGCCTAACCTGGAAGTTTTTTTCCACGGCGGCATCAGCTTCAGGCCTTACCGGGAACAGTACCGCCAGCTGATCGGAAAAAATATCAATTATTACGAAATCTACAATGCTTCGGAGGGATTTTTCGGCATCCAGGACCGGTCGGACAGCGATGAAATGCTGCTGATGCTGGATTACGGGATCTTTTATGAATTTATCCCGATGGACCAGTTCCATCTCTCAGATCCTAAAGTGGTAAGCCTGGAAGAGGTGGAAACCGGGAAAAACTATGCGATGGTAATTACCACGAACGGAGGCCTCTGGAGGTACCTGATCGGTGATACGGTGGTATTTACCTCTACTGATCCTTTCAGGATAAAAATTACAGGGAGAACAAAGCATTACATCAATGCCTTTGGCGAAGAGCTGATGATCACCAATGTGGAAGCGGCCATCACCAGGGCCTGTGAAGAAACGCAGGCCGCCATTTCAGATTTTACTGGAGCCCCTGTTTTTATGAAAGAGAATGAAGGCGGTGCCCATGAATGGATTTTCGAATTCTGCCGCCACCCGAATGACCTGGAACTTTTTATCGACGTTTTCGACAATCACCTGAAATCCATCAATTCGGATTATGAGGCGAAACGTTATAACAACATGACCCTGAAGCGTCCGATTGTCCATATTGCCAAGGAAAAACTCTTCTACCGCTGGCTGGAGTCCAAAGGCAGGCTCGGCGGCCAGAATAAGGTTCCCAGGCTGAGCAATGACCGGGAATACATAGATCCTTTACTGGAACTGAATAAATAAAAAAACCGCAGCGAAAGGCTGCGGTTCTTATTTCTGGCGTTTTCTTATCTCTTCAGGTCTTCTTTCAGTTTCCTGGCACCTTCCTCTACCTTGGAAGCTCCCTTTGCAGCAGCATCCTTTACATCTCTTCCCACTTCCTTTGCGCCCTGCTTAATGTCTTCTCCTGCTTCATGCAGGTTTTTCTTTGTCCGGTCTGCAGTGGCATCGATCTTATTTCTGGCATCTTCTGCAGCATGGTCTATTTTCCTGTCGGCCTCATTGATTGTAGCCTGTGCATTTTCCTTTACATGATTGATTTTTGCCGTGTCCACTCCCAGCCCATTTTCGGAAACGGTGGT
>JAKOOI010000519.1 GCA_022701475.1 Weeksellaceae bacterium | reverse complement strand
CTAACGAAAATACGGAAAATTTTAATCATAATCCATATATGCTTTCTTATTTTGTTTAGAACACCGTATATCCCAACACCAGAGAATAGGTCTGGTATTTGGAGGTCCAGTTCGCGTAGTTCAGCATTAGGTTCCTGGCTGTGGAAGCCCGGAACTCGATCAGGAATCTGTCGTTGTACTTAAATCCGGCCCCGAAAGCCAGGTTGTTCCCGGAAAAGATTTTAAACTCCCGGTAGTCATAACGGATGCTGGAGTTCAGCTCAAAATCGAATACATAGGCTGCATTGATGAATAGTTTTGACCGGCTGCTCAGGAAAAAGTAATGCCTGATCCCGAAAGGAAGCTCTATGGATTTATAATCGATACTCCTCCTGGATGTTGATTCAAAATACTGTCCAGGATAAACAACAGATTCCGTGTCAGCTTTATAAGACTGGTAGGTAGGCTCGGCAAAAAGCGCCCATTTGTTTTTATTGAAAGGAAGGATAAATTCTGCTTCCAAGCCAATCCTGAAGGAAGGTTTCCGGTCAAACTGCGTCGTGCTCGTACTGTTATAATAGAAATTCTCAGTTTCAAAGGTGGCAAAATGAACCCCCGGTCGGATATTGAGGTTAAAAAGATCACGTTTTTCACTTACTTCGTAGGTGGCCGGTACGGCGTCACCTGAACATCCGTTGTATGCTGTAAAAATACGCATCAGGTCTTTCGTATCGTATTTCACCTGATCAAAATCCGGAACGGAAGTATCACATTTCAGGTTTTCGGCAAGCTGCTTTTTATAATCTTCGTTATACGTGATCTGCATTTCTGTAAAGTAATAAGGCTTATACACCAGCTGCCTGATTTCGTTATCGTCGATTCTGAAAAGGAATCGCCTGATGTCCTTGCTTTCATAATACAGAAGGTCCGCTTTGCCATCTACCAGATATTTTAAAAAGACCGTTTCTTCATTAAATTCGGGAGCTCTTTCATGGGACATCGTGTTCATCTGTTCCGGGGAACGGTCAATCAGCACCGTTTCACGGATGTATCTCGACTGTCCGTCGATACCGAATTCCCTGACATCACGGATATTCTGCTTTTCGGTATCCGGGGAGTTTCCGGTCCTGTATTCAAATTCAGCAGGATTGTTCTTCCAGTCGGTATTCCTGATCAGGACTTCATTTCTCTTACCTGAATTGTCGATGAAATACCCTTTTTCAAATCTGATCTGGGCATTCACGGTGGCAGCAAAAAGAAGGGCTGCCGCTGCAATTATTTTTTTCATGGCTGTTTTTTAAAAAAATTAAGAATCCGGCTAAAGTGCCTGCTCTTAAACCACGGCAAATTTATAAAATAATCTTAGTTTTGCAAGGTTAAATTATGAATGTAAACGCTGAAAAATATGCCCTCCTCATCAAGTCCAAAGCCAGAAGCTTCGGATTCCAGAGCTGTGGGATTTCGAAAGCGGATTTCCTTGAGGAAGATGCCCGGCCACTGGAGAACTGGCTGAAGAATAACTTTCATGGAGAAATGAAGTATATGGAAAACCATTTTGATAAAAGGCTGGACCCGAGATTACTGGTTGAGGGCTCAAAGTCGGTGATTTCCCTTTCCTATAATTATTTCCCGGAAGAAAAGATTTCTGCGCTGGAAAACTTCAAGATTTCAAAATATGCCTACGCCGAAGATTACCATGAGGTAATCAAGGAAATCCTGCGCGGCATGGTGTCAGAATTGCAGGAGGAAATCGGGGATTTCGGGTTCCGGGTCTTTGTGGATTCTGCGCCGGTCCTGGAAAGGAGCTGGGCGAGGAAGTCCGGGATCGGATGGGTAGGCAAAAATGCCAATCTCATCACCCGCCAGAGCGGATCTTTTTATTTTCTGGCCGAGATCATCTGTGACCTGGAACTGGCAGCCGATCATCCGGTTACAGACCATTGCGGAACCTGCAGGAAATGTATTGATGCATGCCCCACCGATGCCATCGTTTCTGAAAAGCTGATCGATGGAAGCAAGTGTATTTCCTATGCGACGATCGAGCTGAAAAATGAGATTCCCGGGTATTTTAAAGGAAAAATGGACGACTGGATGTTCGGCTGCGATGTCTGCCAGGATGTCTGTCCGTGGAACCGGTTTTCTGCTCCCAGCCTGCAGGAAAAATTCCGTCCGAATGAACAGCTTAAAAATTTCAAAAAAGGAGAGTGGAAAGAGCTTACGCAGGAACTCTTCTCGGAGATTTTCAGGAAGTCCCCGGTGAAGCGTACCAAATTTGCCGGCCTGAAACGCAATATCGAATTCATTACAAAATCTTCAGATAAAGATCCTGAATGACTCTTATTCCGACAAAGCTGTATCCGGATCATGCTGAAATTCCGGAATGGAGCGGTAAGAAATATTTCTCATCATCGGACTGATGAGAACATGAAAGACAAAAGGTGAATGAAAAAATAGCTTCCGCAGTCTGTACCTGCTGAAAATCAGCGTTTTTTCTGCACTCTTTTAGGCGCAATTTTTACTCTGATCTTGAATCTTTTGCCGGTTTTGGTGTTTTTCTGCATATTTGTAAAGGATTTGTAT
>JAKOOI010000484.1 GCA_022701475.1 Weeksellaceae bacterium | reverse complement strand
GTTGGGTTACATCAAGTTTCAATACGGTAACGTTCTCTGTCTGGTTAAGTTCCGTTTCGCTTTCCGGGGTACGCATCGTGGCAATGACATTCCAGCCTTTTGAGGCAAACAGACGGGCGGCCGCTTTCCCGATACCTGACGAGGCTCCGGTGATAAAAATCGTGTTGTTCATAATGTTTGATATTTAATACAGCAAAAGTATACTGCCGCTGAAACATCAGGGAAGCCAAAATGGTAAATATCGAAGCCAAAATGGAAGTATGGTAAAATGAATGCAGATCACTGGCCTGATCTTCCTGCTGTTTTTTCAGCATTAGCTTTCTGTCTGCAAAGTGTCGGAGTGCATTTGCAAAAAAGGACCGTATGGCCGGCCGCTTTCCTTCGATTTATTTGATCATCTTTCTGATCAGCAGACGGTAAATCGCCAGGCACCCCGGGATCATCGGCAGAACGGCCGTCCACAGGCCCGGAAAATAATACCGTCCTGTGGTCCTGAAATAAAAATTCGGCATCCCCGGAATCCGGGTACCTTCAATGGTTGCTGTCATCAGATGCGGATCATGCGGGAGCAGTTCGGGAACCATCAGCGGAAAAATAAAATGGGTAAACTCTGCCACTCCGGGACCGATGAATATAAACCAGGCCACAAACCCCGAGATCGGAATTTTATAGTACAGTCCAAGGGAAGTGAAGGTATAGATCACCGGACCGATCAGTGCAAAGACCATCAGGAAACTCCTTTCACTCCACGGGATTCCGAAGAGCCTGCTCATGGCCGGTGCAAATCCCATCAGGTATTCCTCGACAATGTGGATCTGAAGGCCGGCCACGGTAAGGAGAAAGAGCGGAAGGATAATACGCGGTTCCACCGGATTTCTCAGGTAGGTGCAGGACCAGCAGATCAGTCCCGCCAATGCTGATCCCCCGACAATGACAACGGGGGCAAGACCGATCGACAGATATCCCATTACCGGAGCAGTGATTGTAAAAATGCAGGCTGCGAGAAAGCTTGATTTCCGGGAGAATGATAACGTGTTTTTCATAAAAATGGATTTGATCCGAAGGTACGCCGCCTCCGGGATCCTGCATTTATCAAATGATAAAAAGCTATTTCCCGGCCCTGATCCTGCTTAAGGAAACCTGCGTGATTCCCAGGTAAGAAGCCAGATCGGCCAGGCTGATCCGCTGCAGCAGCGCCCGGTTTTCTCTGAGGAATTTCCGGTAGGCCACCCGGCCTTTTTCCTCCAGTGTACCGACAATACGGTCCATCATATTCACTGCTGCCAGCGAAAGGAGTTTCCGGTAAAACGTTTCGATAGCGTGGTACCGCCGGCAGAGCATTTCCAGGTCATCATGGTTCAGGCAGGTAACAGCACAGTCTTCAAGTGCCAGCACGGAACAGGAGGAGGGCTGCTGAAGTAAGAAGCTGTCGAGAACGGTAAACATATGCCCTTCCGGAAAAAACCGCATGATAAATTCACGGGTATCCGTATAAAAGAACGTTTTTACCAGGCCGATGTCAACAAAATAAATACGGTTACAGACCGTGCCTGCTTCCAGGATCAGTTCCCCTTTCCTGTATTTCTTTTCATAAAGTTTCGATTCGAGAACACCTTTTTCTTCGCTTTCGAGAAAAGAAAGAGAGGCGGCAAAACCTGAAAAATCCGTTGCTGCGGGAAACTGGGGGCTGTTCATGTCAGCAAGTTATGAAAAGTAGATCATTGCTGCATACAGATGTCCAGGTTTATTTCCCACTATTCTGTTAAGAGAAAGCAGGCGGCCGGCACGTGTACCGCCGGACGGACAGTCCGGTCAATGTGAAAAACTTGCGGAGTCGCCATTCTGCAGGCGCTAAAGTTCCCGTTGATCATAGGAATTCCGGAATTCTACCGGGGAAAGGCCGGTCCGGAGCCTGAACATCTTACTGAATGACTGCGGATGTTCAAATCCCAGTTCATAGGCAATTTCGGCAACCGTAAGGCCGGTACCGGTAAGCAGTTCCTTTGCTTTTTCAATGATCTTGCTGCGGATGTACTGCCGGGCATTCTGGCCGATGAGGGAGCGCAGCATATCACTTAAGTATCCGGATGAAATATTCAGTTTGTCCGACAGGTATTGTACCGTGGGGAAACCATGGCGAAGGGTTTCCCGGTGGTTGATGTAATCGTCTAAAATGCTTTCGGCTTTCTGAAGAATATCGTTGCCGGCAGTCTTCCGGGTAATAAACTGCCGCTTGTAGAACCTGTTTACATAGCTCAGCAGCAGCTCAAGCTGGGCAATCACCACTTCCTGGCTGAACTCATCCACCCGGCTGTTGAGTTCCTGTTCCATGATCCTGAAAACCGAAAGAATGACTTCCCTTTCAGGTTCCGAAAGGTGGAGCGCCTCATGGGAAGCATATGAAAAATAACCGTACCACTTTATTTTCCCGGCAATGGGATGGCCGAGCAGGAAATCAGGGTGGATCAGTAAAATATAACAGTAGGTTTCGCTGTTGTAATCCGTACTTCCCACCAGTTGGTTCGGCGCCAGGAACAGCATGCTGCCTTCGTCATAGTCATAATAATTCCGGCCGTACTTCAGCCTTCCTTTATTGCGGGTGATAAAAGTGATTTTATAAAAACTCAGGACATCGTAGATCGGAGCCATCGAAGTGTTGAACGGATTGTCCCTGTTGAAATGCACAAGGCTGATCAGCGGGTGCTGCGGTGCCGGCAGCCCGAATGCCTGATGGCTTTCCGATATGGAGATAAATCTAACCAGCTTATCCTCTTTAGCTTTCATCTTATCAATGTATAAAAAGTGTAACAGTCTTTTTGCAGATAAAGATACTTTAAATTTATACGGTTGTCAAATGCTCCTTGGATTAGCGGATACGGAAATCACAACAACAACAGCTTGTAAATCCTGAAGACCTACCGGTCCTTTATTCTGCTGCTGGCTTTTCAGATGCAGGTTTTCATTTTATTTACGCGATAAAAAAAATCAGCAAAAACCAGCGGATGATTTGATAGAAGAATAAGTGCCGGCAGATCAGCAGATCAAGCGGATTTTTTGTAGCAATCTGCTGAATTTTCAGAAACAACGATTCTTTTTACTGATGCCTGAGTCAGGCAGCAAAGAAAAGATGAGCAGGCTGATCTGATGAATCGTGCGCATGGTCTGCCTGCTTCATCTCGGCTTTGCCGCCGTACTTTGCTCCCTTAACCATACGTGCAAGATCAGTAGACTTTCCGTCACTATATTTCAGAACCCAGCTCACGGATCTATTCTCACTTTCGATGTACACATGGTCACAACACATCTGAATAAATACTCAGATCCCGTGAGAAACATAATCCGCCTGCTTTTAACATACAAACCGGACACCTGCGGAGCGGCATATCCTACCAGGGAAGAATATGGTCTTCCCCGGTGAATGGGGCGGGACCGGTAAAGCTTCCGTTCGGAAGATCCTCTGCGAGGGCTACCCGGATCGGTTCCTTTGAGCCTTCTTCCACGGAATCTGTTCCCTGGAAATTATTAAGTGCCGTTGCCGTAAAGCCCGGACTTACCAGGTGCACACTGATACCTGTATTTTCCAGATCGATGGCCAGGGACAGGAAAATTCCGTTAAGGGCAGTCTTTGAAGCGCCGTACACCGCATCGAAGTTGGAGCGGTACGGATTTCCGGGATTGCTGTTGATGGTAAGTGATCCCAGGGCACTGGATACCGTAACAATCCTGGCAGCCGGAGCCTTGTGCAGCAGCGGCAGGCAGGCCTGCGTGAGGGCAAGCGTCCCGAAGACATTGGTTTCCCAGACCGTTTTCAGTTCGTCTACAGGGACAATGGCGGCACGCTGTGAATCTAAAACTTCTTCCATGGTACGGCCCGGTGCGCCCGCATGGGAAACTGCCGCATTGTTAACCAGAAGGGTCAGGTATCCGGATCTTTCTTCAATGGTTGTAACTGCCTTCCTGATAGATTCGGTATCCGTAATGTCCAGCCGGACCGCAACAGCCGTTTCTCCAAGCTGCTCAGCCGCTGCTTTCCCTTTTTTTAGATCGCGGGAACCCAGATATACGCTATAGCCATTTTCTACCAGTGCTTTGGCGATCTGAAAGCCCACACCGGTATTCGCACCCGATACAAGGGCCGTTTTATTTTCAAAGGTCTGCATTATTTCTATGATTTAAAGTTAATACAGCAAAGATCGGGATCGGCAGGCTTTTAGAGATAACCCAATCGCGGCGATGTGAAGCCGAATCGTGGGTCGGACGGTTTCACAGCATATTTCCGGCAGTCTGTTCCTTGAAGGGAGTACATGATAAACAGGGGAGGCGGCAGACCCATCAGGATCTCCGCCTATAAAAAGCATTGATAGAGGATCATTGCATCGAAGATCAGTGTAAATGATACTTTCTTCAGCGGGTATCGTTTTTTCGCATTTCCCTGACGATATGTTCGCGGTGCTGCTTTCCCCAGGCAGCCATGGCATCGATGACGGGTTTTACCGAATAACCGTAGGCGGTCAGTTCATATTCCACAGGCTTGCCGCCATCCTCCGCGATCCGTTTTACAATTCCGTTCCGCACCAGTTCCTGCAGTTCCTTCGCCAGCATTTTTGAACCGATTCCTTCCAGCGTATTCCGGAGCTCGGTAAAGCGCTTCTTGCTGAAAGACAGGCTCCCGATAATCACTACTTTCCATTTCCCGGAAAGTACATACTGGGTATCGCTGATTGCCCGGAGGTGGGGAATGCAATCTCCCGGATGACGAGGCTGGTTTTTTTCTGACATACGTTTTCTTTTCCTTACTAACAAAGATAACGGTTTCCCTGAGGGAACCGATCTCCGGAACAGTATTTTTAAAACCTAATTTTGTCAGACTAAAAGAAACAATATGACTCAGCAATCGATTCAGGCCAACTATGAAAACATTTCCGGAAAGGCAGTACCGGTGATCACCTTAAGCCCGGTTACCCTTTCTTCTGCAGGAAGGCCAAACCCGTTACAGGTGAAAGTATCCGCTCCTGTAACGGGCACCGGTCTGCCGGTTATTATTTTCTCCCATGGTTTCGGGAATTCCATGGACGGATATGCGCCCTTGGCTCAGTATTGGGCTTCGCATGGATTTGTGGTCATCCAGGCTACCTATCCCGACTCCCGGAGGCTGGGCCGTTTTGATGAACTTCCTTACAAAAATGAGATCTGGAAGATCAGGATCCATGACGTCCAGCAGATCATGGATCAGCTGCAGGATATTGAAAATGCAGTTCCGGGACTTCGGGGCCGTATGGCAAAAGACCGCATTGCCGCAGCAGGCCACTCTTTCGGAGGGCATACCACCAGTATGCTGCTGGGGGCACGCACGGTTGCAGCGGATGGCAGTTCCGGGACGGATTTTTATGATCCCCGGATCAAAGCAGGCATATTGTTGTCTGCCGGCGGAAGAGGTGGTGATGCCCTCAGTGATTTTGCAAAAGAGCATCTGCCTTACCTGAACCAGGATTACGGCAGCATGCGGACACCGGCACTCGTGGTTGCGGGAGATAACGACTTTTCTCCGCTTACCACGATGGGCCCGGAATGGTTTACGGATGCCTATTTTTTAAGCCCCGGAGCCGATGCACTGGCTATTGTGTATAACGGCGAACACATGCTGGGCGGTATTTCCGGAGACCTGGTCACCGAGACTACGGATGAAGATCCTGAAAAAGTAAAAGCGGTGCAGCTGGTGACGCTGGCGTACCTCAAAAGTTTCTTTGATCCCAAAGATCCGGCATGGGAATCAGTATCTGCATTGTTCCGTAAAGGCAGTTCCGGTGTGG
>JAKOOI010000488.1 GCA_022701475.1 Weeksellaceae bacterium | reverse complement strand
TGGAGTTAGGGAAAGTGCTCGCCAACAAGATTCTTCCGGAACTGGAAAGCAATGAAGCGGTTACTTCTCACGACAGCTCTACCAACGGACTGATTAATTATTATAAAGTCAATAAATAAGTACTGCGGATTTTCATTAATTTTGATTAAAAATAAAAACAAATGAGTACCATAACAATACATCTGAAAGATAAGGAAGAAGAGACTTTTATGGAAAATCTTTTGAAAAAAATGAAGATCCATTTTGAAAAGGAAGAGGATGATTTTGAATTGACCGAAGAAATGAAAAGGTTAATTGATGAAAGAAAGGCTAAAAATCATACGGAATTTACTCCTGCAAAAGATTTTTTTAAAAAACTGAAAAAAGATCATGGCATTTGATATCTTCCATTATCCGGAAGCAAATGAAGATATTTTAGAAGCAGTACATTATTATAAAGCGATTTCTCCTTCAGTAGCTTCAAACTTTCGGAAGCAATTATCGAAAGCTTATGAAAACCTGGAGAAAAATCCCTTTTTCCAGATACGGTATGATGATGTAAGAGTACTCCCAATAAAAAAGTTTCCCTATATTATTCTCTTCCATATAGATGAAACTAAAAAAATTGTTTATATAATTTCTGTTTTCTGCACGCATCAGAATCCGGAAAAATATCCTTAAGAATCTAATAAATAAAGTAAATAAAAAGTAAAAATGGCAGAAATTCTTGACGGATTAAAGATATCCAAAGAAATAAAACAGGAAATTAAGGCTGAGGTTGAAAAAATTGTTGCCGGAAAAAGAAGGGCCCCGCATCTGGTTGCCATTCTGGTGGGGAATAACGGAGCCAGCAAGGCGTATGTAAACTCCAAAGTGAAAGACTGTGAGGAAGTAGGATTTCAGTCGAGCCTGGTAAAATTCCCAAGTACGGTTTCCGAATCTGAACTTTTGGAAAAAATTGACGAACTGAATAAGTCGAAAGCAGTAGACGGATTTATCGTTCAGCTTCCTCTGCCCGATCAGATCGACCAGGAAAAAATCATCAATGCGATTGATCCGAGGAAAGACGTGGATGGCTTCCATCCGGAAAACTTCGGAAGAATGGCATTGGAGATGGATACCTTCCTGCCGGCAACACCGTTTGGGATCTTAACATTGCTGGAAAGATACAATATCGAAACCAAAGGGAAAGACTGTGTCATCATCGGAAGAAGTAAAATCGTGGGCAGACCGATGAGCATCCTGATGGGAAGGAAAGATTTCCCCGGGAACTCTACCGTTACCCTGACGCATTCCTATACAAAGGATATTGAAGAATATACCCGTAAAGCGGATATTGTGATTACGGCTTTGGGCGACCCGCATTTCCTGAAAGGGGATATGATCAAGGAAGGAGCGGTGATTGTTGACGTGGGGATTACCAGAGTGGATAATGATTCCCCTAAGGGATATTACCTGGCAGGAGATGTAGATTTTGACAGCTGTGCGGCCAAAGCGAGCTGGATTACCCCTGTTCCGGGAGGAGTTGGGCCTATGACAAGAGCGATGCTGATGAAGAACACCATCATTGCCTATAAAACTTCAGTCTATAATGACTAATGCAATAATGAAAACAGAAGAAAATATTTTATTGAAAGAAGGTAAAATGCTCCCGGTGATGGAGCATTTTTACACTCTTCAGGGAGAGGGAGCCTATACCGGCAAAGCAGCCTATTTCATCAGACTGGGCGGATGCGACGTCGGATGCCACTGGTGCGATGTAAAGGAAAGCTGGGATCCCACCTTACATCCGCTGATGAATGCAGAAGAAATTGCAGAACAGGCAGCCGGCCACTGCAAAACCATTGTCCTTACCGGCGGCGAGCCGCTGATGTGGAATCTTGACGTTTTAACGTCCCGCCTGAAGGCATTGGGCTGCACCATCCATATTGAAACCTCAGGAGCCTATCCTCTGAGCGGACAGATCGACTGGATTACGCTTTCCCCTAAGAAAACGGGGCTTCCGAAAGAGGACATTTACCGGAAGGCCCATGAGCTGAAAGTAATTGTCTTCAACAATAATGATTTTAAGTTTGCCCAGGAGCAGGCTTCGAAAGTTTCGGAACACTGTACCCTTTATCTTCAGAGCGAATGGAGCAAAAGGGATGAAATGTATCCCAGGATCACCGACTTTATTCTGGAACATCCTGAGTGGAGAGCTTCGGTTCAGACTCACAAATACCTGAATATCCCGTAAAATTACGTAATTTAGACCCGTAGCCGTTAATTCTGATCCATGCAGAGAATCCGATATTCCAGATATCTGAAATCGATTATCGTTTTGCTTGACCTTATGGTTATTGCAGGCGTTTTCGTATTCTTTTTTGTAAGCCGGAATATGGAATTGAAGTACAACCCGGAAACCTGGTACCAGAATGCGTTTTCCCTGGCCTTATTATTTCTGTTCTGGATGCTGCTGAGCGGCAGGACAAAAATCTACAATATCCCGAGGAACCTTACCTATACCCTGTTCCTTGAGCGGCTGCTTGTTCATTTCCTGCTGTTCATTTTCGGAATCCTGCTGATCAGCAAAGTGAGCCAGAATGTATTCTTCAATTCGGATATCTACTGGCTGTCCTTCTATCTTTTCTTTTTTATTTTCCTCTCGAAGTCGCTTATTTATTTCGGAATCAAATATTTCAGGAGCCTGGGGATCAATCATAGAAACGTTATGTTTCTCAGTGAAAACAATGCTACGGAAGTCCTGAAGAATATCCTGAAAACGAGAAAGGATTACGGATATAAAATCTTTGATTACACCCATCCCGAAATCAATGCTGAAGAACTGATCGGTTTCTGGAAGGCCAATGGCATCCATACCCTTTTCATCCCGATGGAAAATTCATACAGCGAAAGCAAGGAAAAGGAAATCTTCCGGCTGGCTGAAGCCAACAAAGTTCATATCTCTCTCATCCCGAGCATTACCCAGAGTGACTTTTTCCTCTATGATATGGGCTATATCCAGACACAGCCCGTACTGAACCAGGCAAAATATCCGCTGGATTACTATTCGAATTTCCTGCTGAAAAGGACTTTTGATGTGGTTTTCTCCGTGATTGTCCTGATCATCGTCTGTACGTGGCTCTTCCCGCTCATTGCCCTTTGTATTAAAATCACCTCAAAAGGGCCTGTTTTTTTTATGCAGAAAAGATATGGATTTCATGAAGATGTATTTCAATGCATTAAGTTCCGGACCATGATCGTAAATGATGATTCATCGGTGAAAACAACACAGCCGAATGATGCGCGCATCACGAAGATCGGCAGATTCCTGAGGAAAACCAGCCTGGATGAAATGCCGCAGTTCCTGAATGTGCTGAAAGGGGAAATGTCCGTAGTAGGCCCAAGGCCGCATATGCTGGCGGTAGACAATTATTATAAGCCCAAGATCGGAAGATACAGCCTCCGGAGTATGGTAAGTCCGGGAATCACCGGCCTGGCACAGGTGAACGGACTTCGCGGCGATGCAGGAGATGTGGAACTCGAAATGAACAAGAGAATACTGGCCGACGCTTTTTATGTACGCAACTGGAGCTTTGTACTGGACCTTGTCATTATTCTTAAAACCGTGTTACTGGTCATCGGAGGAGACAAAAACGCAAAATAAAGCAATTCAGATGCCGTATCACGTGGCTGCTATGGATTGCCGTTTCAATATTTAATTCAAATTGACAGCAGCATATCTGTTTCGGCACTCTTGTTGTTCTCTGATTTGAATTCAAATAAAAAAGTCTAATTTAGCAGAATGGTAAAAAAGTTTTTTACAGCGATAGGAGAATATATTCTTCTCCTGGGTAAATCTATACAGAAACCTCAGAAGACGAGGGTATTCTGGAAGCTGTTCATGAGGGAAATCAACGATCTGGGCGTCAATTCTTTCGGTCTGGTCATCTTTACTTCTATATTTGTCGGGGCCGTTGTAGCCATACAGATGTTCAATAATTTTGATTCTTCGTCTTTTCCCATTCCGCCTTCGTTTGTAGGATATGCTACTAAAGCGGTACTGGTGCTGGAATTTTCGCCCACCATCATCAGCCTGATTCTGGCAGGAAAGGTAGGCTCCTACATCGCTTCCAGCATCGGAACCATGAGGGTTTCAGAGCAGATTGACGCTTTGGACATCATGGGCGTGAATTCCCCTAACTTTTTAATCTTACCTAAAATCGCAGCCTGTATGCTGTTTAATCCTTTGCTTATTGCCATCAGTATCGTTTTCGGGATAGGAGGAGGCTATATTGCCGGAATGCTTACAGGAAACTGGACAACAAATGACTATATTACAGGGATACAGATGTTTATGCCTAACCTGTTTGTATATTATGCATTTACAAAAACCACTGTATTTGCCTTCATTATCGCTACAGTTCCTTCCTATTTCGGATATAATGTAAAAGGGGGATCGCTGGAAGTGGGACGTGCCAGTACACAGGCCGTGGTCTGGACGATGGTCTTCATCATCCTTTCGGAATTATTATTAACCCAATTAATTTTAAGCTGATGATTGAGGTAAAAGATCTTAAAAAGAGTTTTGATCAGGTTGAGGTGCTTAAAGGGATTTCAACAAGTTTTGATAAAGGGAAGGTAAACCTTATTATCGGCCAGAGCGGCTCGGGAAAAACAGTTTTCCTCAAAAGTTTACTGAATGTGTTCCAGCCGACCTCGGGAGAAATCCTGTTTGACGGCAGGGATATCAATACCATGTCCCGTGATGAGAAGCAGCATCTCCGTTCTGAAATCGGAACAGTATTTCAGGGAAGTGCCCTGTTTGACTCGCTGACGGTCGAAGAGAATATCATGTTTCCGCTGGATATGTTTACCAACCTTTCCTTCAGGGAAAAGAAGCGGCGCGTCTTTGAGGTCATCGGCCGGGTACATCTTGATAAAGCCAACAGAAAATTCCCTTCTGAAATTTCCGGGGGAATGCAGAAGCGTGTGGCTATCGCAAGAGCTATCGTAAACAATCCGAAATATCTTTTCTGTGATGAGCCCAACTCCGGGCTGGATCCTTATACTTCAAATGTTATTGACGACCTTCTGCTGGAAATTACGCAGGAATATAATACAACTACCATCATCAATACCCATGATATGAATTCCGTAATGACCATTGGTGAAAAAATCGTTTACCTGAGGCTCGGACTGAAAGAATGGGAAGGCAATAAAGATGTCCTGATTACTGCAGGTAACAAAAACCTCATCGACTTTGTCTATTCATCAGAGCTTTTCAAAGAACTGAGGGAATATTTACTCGAGAACAATAAAACTATCGATAATACAATCACAAAACTGGAAGACAATGAAAAAGATTCTTAGTACCGCACTTATAGGTTTTTCGCTGATGGCCACAGCACAGATTTCCCTGGCTGCAAAGGCAAATGTAATCTTCCCGACAGGATCGCCAAGCTGGCAGAACATCAAAGGCACGGTAAACCAGGCCATTGAAGGGGAAGGTAAAAATAACGCAGGTTTTAACGTAGGATTATCATTAAAAGTAGGTTTACCCACTTCCTTTTTCCTGATGCCGGAACTGTATTATACCAACTTCAAAAACGAATTTACAGCAGCCAACACCAGTTTTGATATCAAAAGCAGCCGTCTGGATCTGCCTGTATTGCTGGGATATAATGTTCTGGGAAATACCGTAGGCGTCTTCGTAGGTCCGGTAGCCAGTTATAACCTGAGCAAGGAAGATACATTCAATGATTTCAGGGAAAATGCCCGGGATAATTTCACTGTAGGTTACCAGTTCGGGGCACAGGTGGAAATCTCTAAGCTGATCCTGAACGCGAAATATGAAGGCGCATTCAGTAAAGATTCCAGGAATTTCATCAACCGGGTTTCCGGCGAGGAGATCAGATATGACAACAGGCCTAACCTGTTTATGGTAGGCGTAGGATATAAATTCTAAATCTATACCGGCAAAAATAAAAATCCTCAGATCAGATCTGAGGATTTTGTCTTTGGCCCTGTAACTCATGTTCACGTCTGGCCAGTTCCGCAGCCTGCTTTTCCAGGTCTTCTTTTTCTTTCTGAAGACGGACAAATTCTCTTCTTCTCTCCTCTTCTTTAATAGCGCTTCCTTTGCTGGAATAGCCCACGATACCGCCGATAATCAAGCCGATTCCAATACCTGCAAGGGTTCCCATAACATGGGACATCCTTATTTCTTCAACGGTAAAATCAGTAGTGAGATAAAACAGCAGTGCCGATACGGCAAGCAGTAAAAATCCTGTGATCGTTAAACCCTTCATAATAATGGTGTTTGATGTGATGTAATATGATGTGATGATAAGAAAAAACCTTATTAAATTCAGAATCATTTAATAAGGTTCTTTACTCGAGGCTAAATTTTTAGCTTATATTTTTCCGCCTGCAGCCTTATAATATTCCAGCGCTTTCGGAAGATCTTTATTGATATCGGCAATCCTTGATTCAGGATTCGGGTGGGTGGACAGGAATTCCGGCTGTCTGGCACCATTGGAAGCGGCTTCCATTCTGGCCCAGAAAGAAGTGGCTTCTCTTGGATCATACCCGGCCATACCCATCAGATACAGCCCCATTTCATCTGCTTCGGATTCCTGTTTACGGCCGTATTTCAGTAAAGCTACCTGGGAACCGATAGGATATACCTGCTGGAAAACGCTTGCCCACTGGGAATTGGAAATGCTTCCTCCCAGAATGGCACCTCCATACTGCGCTACCATGGCCTGTGAGATTCTTTCATTTCCATGGCCGGCGAGCGCGTGTGAAACTTCATGTCCCATTACTACTGCAAGTCCGTTTTCATTTTTAGTTACCGGAAGAATTCCCGTATAGACCGCAACTTTTCCGCCGGGCATACACCATGCATTCAGTTCATTGCTTTGGATCAGATTGAATTCCCACTGGTAATTGGCAATGTCGCCTGATCTTCCTATGGTCTGATAATATTTCTGTGCTGCTGCTTTTATCCTTGATCCTACATTGGTTACTCTCTTCGCATCTGCAGTTCCCGTAATTACTTTTGACTTTCCTAAGGTTGTACGGTATTCCTGAGCGGCCATAGACATAATCTCAGAATTGTTCGCAAGCTGAAGGGATGATCTTCCCGTAATGGGGTTGGTGGTACATGCACTCACTGTTAAAGCCAGTGCTCCCATCCCTAAAAGATGTGTGATTTTCATATTTGTCCTATTATTAGTTCAACTTTAACAATTTTTATTCCAAAACAGTTTCCGCTTTTTATATTTGCATATAATTTGCTGCTGATCATCTATAAACTTTATTTTATGAAAAAATATCTTTCTATCATACTGATCTCCGGATTTCTGATGATTTTCCAGAGTTGCTCTTCGCAGAAAGGAGCAGATCCGCAAGCCGTTGGCATGCTGGTAGGTTCACAGGATTTTTCTTTCCATGCCCAGCGTGCAAACCCTACCAATTATGATGTCATTAATGTAATGACCTCATTACCCAATGCGCCGGCCACCAGAATCCTGGATCTTTCCGGAAGCAACTATTCGGTAGACCTCCGAAAGGGACAGCTGGATATGGCACTTCCCTATTTCGGGCGGGTTTTCAATCCGAGTTACGGAAATACGACCCAGAGCGGATACCGGCTGACTTCAAAGGATTTCACGGTGAATACTTCCCAGAACAAGAAGGGAAAATGGATCGTAAAGATTAAAGTGAATGACCAGTCTACGGTAGATGAAATTATTATGGAAATTTATAAAAACGGCAAGGCTTTTACCTCTGTCCGGAGCAATGACAGGCAGCCGATTTCCTATGACGGATATATCACAAAAAACGAAGCTGAAAAACCTCAGCCCTGATTGATCGAATTTTCAGACAGGAATTTCTGAACAAATAATCTGGCTTCGGTACTGGGACTTGAAACCATGGCCGAAGCATTTTTTTTATGCTCTTCGTACGCATTTCCTATGGTCTCGCTTTTTTTCATCATCGACAGAATATACTGCTGCACCCAGTATTCATACCGTTTTTCAGCCTGCCGAAGCCTTACTTCATGAAAGCGGCCGCTCTTTATTTTAAGACTGATAAAATTATGTATTTCTAAGAAAACCTCATCAAGACCGCTGCTCTGCAATGCCGACCCCAGGACTACCGGAACTTTCCAGTTTTTCTCCTTGGACGGCATAAAATCCAGTGCTCTTTTCAGTTCCAGGCGGGTATTTTTTGCCTTCTGCAGATTATCCTGTTCCACTTTATTGATAAAGATGACATCCACCATTTCCATGATGCCCCGCTTGATGCCCTGAAGCTCATCCCCGCCGCCTATAATCTTTAGGAAAAGGAAAACATCGGTAATATCTGCTACCAACACTTCAGACTGCCCTACTCCTACGGTTTCGATAAGGATGAAATCATACCCTGCCGCTTCGCAGATCATCATGGTTTCAAAAGTGGTATTGGCTACGCCCCCCAGGAATCCGGAGCTCGGAGACGGACGGATAAAAGCGTTTTCTTCTTTTGCCAGCTCTTCCATACGGGTTTTATCACCCAGGATGCTGCCTTTGTTAATGGCCGAACTCGGATCTATAGCCAGCACCGCTACTTTTTTACCTTCAGAGATGGCCAGCCGGCCAAAATTTTCTATGAATGTCGATTTGCCGGCTCCCGGAACACCGGTAATGCCTACCCGCACCGAATTTCCCGTAAAAGGCATCATCCGTTTAAGCAGTTCTTCAGCCTGCTGCCGGTGTTCATTTTTTTTACTTTCTACCAGGGTAATGGCTTTTGCGATCAGGCGTTTGTTGCCCGACCGTATTCCTGCCGCCAGTTCTTCTGTAGAAAATTTCATTGATTCAAAAGTAAACATTTAAAATACAACGGTCAATAGGCACAGCGCTCATTTTCTTTAAATTCTGTCTGGACTTCTATTAATGGGATGCTAATTTTTATTCCTTCTAAATTATTCCGTCTTCAGGTGTGGGAAAAGGTAATTTGTTACATTTGTGAATCAAATAAATACTATTCACATGAAAAGAATTATCGCGGGTGCAGCATTCACTGCTTTGTTGCTGGCATCCTGTACACCGAAAGCGTCTACTGCCACAGCTCCTGTTGCCAGCACTTCTACGGCAGAGCAGATCGCCCAGGGAAAAACCATTTTTGAAAACTCCTGCGGGCGATGCCATAAGCTGCCGGATCCTTCCGCCCATACGCCGGTACAATGGGTGGGAATCATGAACTCCATGGCTCCGAAGGCCAAGCTGACTGATGAACAGCACCAGTGGGTATACGACTACATCGTATCGGTTAAAAAATAAAAAGCTTTCTTCCGAAAGCTTTTTTTATGCATCAGCAGGAGGTATTCCGCTTTTACCTGAATCCGTTAGCCCGTATCCAGTCTTTGAAAAGATCTAGTCCAGAGCAGAATTTCGGGCAGTGAATTTACAGCAGAGGCCTGTGCCATGGCGCGGATGTTCATCAGGGACATTTTTGTCATCAGTAAAAATATTTTTTTCATGATTGTGGATGGTTTCAGATGATTCTGCAGTATAACTGGAAAAATTGTTTTTTTACATAAGCCTG
>JAKOOI010000467.1 GCA_022701475.1 Weeksellaceae bacterium | reverse complement strand
CCGAACTGTCCTGCCAGCTGCTCACCAACGGTTTTAATTCTCCTGTTGGACAAGTGGTCGATATCATCAACATCGGTTTTTGAGTTGACCAGCTCGATCAGGTGTCTTACAATCGCGATGATATCTTCTTTGGTAAGCACCTCAGTCGTTGTAGGAATATTCAGGCTTAATTTCTTGTTCAGCCTGTAACGTCCTACTTCCCCTAATGAATACCTTTGCTCGGAGAAGAATAATTTCTCAATAATTCCTCTTGCGGTTTCCTCATCGGGCGGATCTGCATTTCTCAGCTGACGATAGATATATTCCACCGCTTCTTTTTCAGAATTGGTAGGGTCTTTCTGTAAGGTATTCTGGATAATAGAGAACTCGTTGCTGTTTTCTTTGTGAATCAGGATCGATTTTACACCGGCATCAAGGATCAGGTCCAAATGCTCTTTTTCAAGAATGGTTTCTCTATCCAGGATGATCTCGTTTCTTTCGATAGAAACTACTTCACCCGTATCTTCATCTACGAAATCTTCGAACCAGGTGTTCAAAACTCTCGCAGCCAATGTTCTTCCTTCTACTTTTTTAAGGGCCGCTTTGGAAACTTTTACTTCCTCAGCAAGGTCGAAGATCTGAAGGATGTCCTTATCAGATTCATAACCGATCGCTCTTAATAAAGTGGTTAACGGTAATTTTTTCTTACGGTCGATATACGCGTACATTACGCTGTTGATATCGGTGGTAAATTCCATCCAGGATCCTTTGAAAGGAATGATTCTTGAATAGTAAAGTTTTGTTCCGTTGGCGTGGTAAGTCTGTCCGAAGAATACACCAGGTGAACGGTGCAGCTGCGTAACGATTACCCTTTCAGCACCGTTGATGATGAAAGATCCGCTCGGCGTCATATAAGGAACCGGGCCCAAATATACATCCTGAACGACAGTCTGGAAGTCTTCATGTTCAGGATCAGTACAGTACAGTTTAAGTCTTGCTTTAAGAGGCACGGAATACGTTAATCCTCTTTCCACACACTCATCGATAGAGTAACGCGGAGAATCTACCAGATAATCCAGGAATTCCAGCACGAACTGGTTTCTGGAATCCGTAATCGGGAAGTTTTCCTGAAAAGTCTTGTAAAGACCTTCATCGGTTCTGTCTTCAGGAAGCGTATCCAGCTGGAAAAACTCTTTGAAAGACTCGATCTGGATATCCAGGAAGTCAGGAGTGATGATTTTTCCTTTTGCTGAAGAGAAATTAATCCTCGGCGTCCCCTTAGTGGTTGCTGTTGTTTTACTCATAAAACTTGTAAGAAGGGTTAAAAAATATTTTGATTCATTAAAAAATATCAGAAAGATCAGGAACAAAAGTTATCTGAAAAAGGAAAAAGTGTTTTGGCGCTCACGAAAGACCCCGGTTCTTTTAACTTTATGCTTAGTTCTTTCTAACTGCAACACTGGTATATCTTTTCACAGCGTAATGCAAAATATCTTTATCACTTTCAGAACTTTAAATGGCTATATATTTATAAAACACGAAAACCCTTTCACAATCATGAAAGAGGTGATATTCAGTATTTTATAGATATATGTACAATTATTCGCGCCAAAAGAGACAGCAAAGATAGGAAAAATATTTGACTTTAACAAATATAAACGTCTTATTTCCAATAATGTCCAAAACCGGACGCTCATCAGATGACCGCTGTACTAAATCAAAATGAAATTATCAATCTCCCCTCGGTTGGGAAAAATTATCACAAAGATCATAGCTCACTTGTCTGGTTTGCAGCGGGACATGCAGGTTTATTGTTAAGCAGCCGGAGCAAGTCCTCTTTATATTTAATGTATTAATTTTTATACAGCCTGAAGTAAATAAAAAATATGGGCAAACGGAACACCTATTTTTTCCTTTTTCCTGATGAACCGGAACAGCCAGGTCCTGAAAGGCAGCTGTTTGAATAACTGCACCATCCTGGGGCCGCTTCACTGGCGAAGCCTGAAAACAAACGGCTTTACCAGGCAGCTTTTGTTCCTTGTACGGTCAAAAATTTTTGACGTATGCACGGCTGTGGAAATACGGTCCGGGATGTGTGGTCTGGCTGGTATCATAGCCCGGATAGAAGCGGTTACCCCACAGCGGGGCCGGAGAGTCCGGGAATGGATGGGCCCTGGCGGCAGGGCGGGCCGGAATGCGTCGGCGCGAGGAGTATGAGCGGATAGCCGGAAAGAGCTCCTGAAAAAAAACGGATGAGTGGCTGATCAAAGCCGTAGGGTATATAAAAAATCCGTCCCAATGTGCATTGAGACGGATCTTGTAAGGTATGTAAAAAGAATTACTTCAATTCTACTTCAGCACCAGCTTCTTCCAATTGCTTCTTAAGCGCTTCAGCTTCGTCTTTAGAGATTCCTTGCTTGATAGCAGCAGGAGCTCCGTCTACGATATCTTTAGCTTCTTTAAGACCAGCACCGGTTAAATCTTTTACCAATTTAACGATAGCTAATTTAGAAGCACCTGCAGACTTAAGAATTACGTCGAATTCAGTCTTTTCTTCAGCAGCTTCACCAGCACCAGGACCAGCCATTACTACTGCAGCAGCAGCAGGCTCGATTCCGTACTCATCCTTAAGGATAGCAGCTAATTCGTTTACGTCTTTTACAGTTAGGTTTACCAGCGTTTCAGCTAAATTTTTTAAATCTGACATTGTTGTAATGTTTTTGTTGATTATTGATTATTTTTTGAGTGTAATTATTCAGCAGCAGGAGCTTCTCCTTCTGCAGCAGCTTCCGGAGCTTCGGTAGCCGCAGTTTCTTCCTGAGCAGGCGCCGCTTCTTCAGCGTTTGCTTCTGCAGATTCAGATTTGTTCTGTAGAGCAGAAACCACTCTCTGGATCGGAGACTGAAGCAATCCGATGATTTCACCGATCATTTCTTCTCTGGACTTGATGTTGGCCAGCATGTCCAGGTTGTTGTCACCAACATAGAAAGTTTCCTGAACAAAAGCAGACTTCAGTGCCGGCTTTTCTTCTTTCTTTCTGAACCCTTGGATTAATTTTGCAGGAGCGTTAGCCGTTTCAGCAATCATCAATGCAGAGTTTCCTTTGAAAGTTTCGAACATTTCAGAGAAATCCACTCCGTCGATCTGCTCCATTGCTTTTTGTAAAAGTGTATTTTTTACTACTTTCACTTTGATATTCTGCTTGAAAGCCTGTCTTCTGAAATCAGAGGATTTAGCGGCATTCAAACCGTCAAGATCTGCTACATAAACTACTTTGGCATCCTGAAGCAAGTCTTTGATCTCTTGTATCGCTACAACTTTTTGGTCTTTTGTCATTGTCTTAAGGATATATATTAGTTAACAGATTTAGTATCGATTGCAATACCAGGACTCATGGTAGAAGACAGATAGATGCTTTTTACGTAAGTACCTTTAGCAGCCGTCGGCTTCATTTTGATCAGTGTGGAGATCAGTTCCTGAGCATTTTCTTTGATTTTCGCAGCGTCGAAAGATACTTTACCGATACCGGCGTGGATAATTCCGTATTTGTCTACTTTGAAATCAATTTTACCTGCTTTTACTTCAGTTACCGCTTTCCCGATTTCCATCGTCACAGTTCCTGATTTAGGGTTTGGCATCAGGCCTCTTGGTCCTAACACTCTACCCAATGGTCCTAATTTACCCATTACGGCCGGCATGGTAACGATTACGTCAACATCAGTCCAGCCATCTTTGATTTTTTGTAAATATTCATCAAGACCTACATAATCAGCACCCGCTTCTTTAGCTTCTGCTTCTTTATCCGGAGTTACCAAAGCCAATACTTTAACATCTTTACCGGTACCGTGAGGAAGGGATACAACACCTCTTACCATCGGGTTTGCTTTTCTAGGGTCTACCCCAAGACGAACAGCGATATCTACAGAAGCATCAAACTTGGCAGTGTTCACTTCTTTCACAAGAGCTGAACCTTCTTCCAGGTTATAGATTCTTCCTTTTTCTACTTTGCTTAAAGCTTCCTTTTGCTTTTTTGTTAATTTTGCCATTTCTCTAAGTTTTAAGCGTTAAAAGTCGGTTTAGTTCCTGTTACTCTTAATCCCATTGATCTGGCAGTACCTGCAACCATAGAAACCGCAGATTCCATCGTAAAGCAGTTAAGGTCAGTCATTTTGTCTTCAGCGATTTTCTTCACCTGATCCCAGGATACAGCACCTACTTTGTTTCTGTTCGGTTCACCGGATCCTCCTTTGATTTTAGCCGCATCCATTAACTGGATTGCTGCAGGTGGGGTTTTGATAACGAATTCAAAAGATTTGTCTTCGTATACTGTAATTACTACAGGTAAAACCTGACCTGGCTTGTCCTGGGTTCTTCCGTTAAATTGCTTACAAAACTCCATGATGTTCACACCTGCAGAACCCAATGCTGGACCTACCGGTGGAGAAGGGTTAGCTGCGCCACCTTTCACCTGAAGCTTTACCATTTTAAAGACTTTTTTAGCCATTGTTTGTTTTTTAAATTTGAATAATGAATGAGTTTGGAAGCATTATTATTCAGCAGGCTATCCATTCTCACATTAGATAAGCCTACTTTTCGGATTGCAAAACTATGAAATATTTTTGAAATAGCAAATCGAAACGTCTGATTTTTAGAAAGATTTAAAGAAAATTAAAATCTGTCTTTTCTGCAGGGTAATTGGACGTCGTTTTCCAAACCGATAAAATTGCCTTCTTTATCATAATAATGACACTGATAATCATAGACCAGGACATAGTAATTCCTGTGTATCTTCATCATATCATTTTTATCGGGATTTTTGCTTCCAATGTTTTCGCCCTTGTAATTGAAATAATTGGTATAGTTTCCGGAATACCCATAATGGGTTTCCGTTTCATACACCAAATCGTTCCGGTTAAAAATTCTATCATGAACCGGTATAATTTCCTTTCCTTCTTCATTAAGCATTAATTCACCATTATAGGTAGGTGTAACACGCACACCGAATTTTGAAAAATTATCTGATGTTGAAATAGACACTCTATCATAATCAAACTTTTTCAAAACTTGCAAATTTTCATCCACTAAAAAAAGCCTGCTTTCTTTTACAGCATACGCTTTATTTTTATAAAAATTTGTGAGCGAAGCATAAGGAACATTTTTAACAACGCCATTCCTGTACAT
>JAKOOI010000453.1 GCA_022701475.1 Weeksellaceae bacterium | reverse complement strand
GGAACTGCTCAATGACTTTCATCTGGGCTTCTTCCACTTCGGCAAGATCGTTTCTTCCCTGCGCGGTAAACTGATCATAAGAATCCTTACGCTGTTTTACCATTCTCTGAAGAATAGCAATTTCCTGCTCTTCTGTGATTTCTTTCCCCAAAGCTTCTGTTTTCAGCAGCAGGATCTGGGATTTTACTGCACGAAGGGAATCAAGGGCTACCCTGTCTTTGGCCCTCATCGCTGTTTTTATGGCTTCGCTTATGGTATTTTCTAAACTCATGATTTTAATTTAACAATGTATCAATGTAACAGTTTATCAATAAGTATCGATTAAGCAATTGTTACATTGGTACATTTCTACATCGTTATATTTGTTAATCTACGTCTTTATTTAAAAACCTGTTCTCACGGATCTGCATGGAACCGTTGTTATCAGACAGGTAGGTATTGATATTCTGTTCTGAAGCATTGTTTCCGTCTATGGAAATATTCTTTCTCTTGAAAGCCGGAACCGATTCAAATTCGCTGGAACTGTCAAAGTTCTGGTAGCGTGAATTGAATTCTTTCAGCTTGTTCCTTCTTTCCACTACCCTCTCCTGGTCTGCCGTTTTATTAACAAAGGTAAATTCGGTCTCTGAAGATGGCTGTGCTTCGGGCTCCTGTGTTTGTTCAGCAAAGGGCTCTTTTTCCTCAACAGCTTCCTCTTTCAGGTGGTTGAAGAAATATTCTACCTTCTGCAGGGGTTCTTCCGTAAGATGGCTGACCTGATGTGAGGACAGTTCTGCTTTCGGCTGTCCGGAATCTGATTTCGGCTCATTCGCCTGAGGTTCATGAACAAAGAAGCTGAATTCTACCGGCTTTTCCTGTGAATAGGAATTCCCGAAAGAAGCATTATTCTGCGGATCCTCTTTTTTGCTGTCCACATCAAAACGGAAAGATTGTATCTCAAGATCATTCGGGTCATCGCCTTCATCGTCATGGGTAAACAGGCTGTAGGATTCTTCCTGATCTTCATCCTGATTCCAGTGCTGCGTAAAGCTTTGGTCCGTATCATCCTGCTTATCAAAGAACTGCATCCTCGTTTCTACGGAATCGTCCTCAATAGTCATTTTTTTTTCAGAAGAAGAGCCGAACAACGGGGTATCATGGTCTTCATCATCCAGCCTGAATACATTTTTACCGCCGAAATCGTGGCTGTGCCCTGAAACTGAATCTCTCTGGTCTCTGGTTTTGAAAGGCGATTCTTTCTGGCTGTCGAAAGTATCGTTCAGGCTGATTTTTATTTTTTCCGTGGGCCCGGAAAATTTCTTATTATCATTGGAAAAACCTGTGGCAATAACCAGTACGCTTACGGAATCCCCAAGTTCTTCATCCGCACCTACCCCGAAGATAATGTCTGCCGTATTTCCGGCTTCTTTCTGGATATGGTCCATGATGATTCCGATTTCGTCCATGGTTACCTCTTCGGCACCGCTTCTGATCAGGAGGAGTACATTTTTGGCTCCGATAATCTTATTGTCGTTCAGCAGCGGGGAATCCAATGCTTTTCTGACTGCTTCTTCGGCTTTATTTTCGCCGGAAGCCATTCCTGTAGACATCAGGGCCGTTCCGGAGTTCTGAAGCACGGATTTGGCATCCCGGAAGTCAATGTTTACATCAAAGTATCCGGTAATCACTTCAGCCATTCCTTTGGCCGCATTGGTAAGGACCTCATCCGCTTTGGAGAACCCCTGCTTGAAGCCCAGGTTACCGAACTGCTGTCTCAGTTTATCATTATTGATGACAATCAGGGAATCTACATTATCCCTTAATTTATCGAGTCCGTTTTCCGCCTGTTCCAGCCTTCTTTTTCCTTCAAAGCTGAATGGGACGGTAACGATTCCTACGGTAAGGATTCCCATATCTTTAGCTACTTTAGCGATAACGGGAGCCGCTCCGGTTCCTGTTCCGCCGCCCATCCCGGCTGTTATGAATACCATCTTGGTATTCTGACCCATCGCCGCTTTGATTTCCTCAATGCTTTCGATGGCCGATTTCTCCCCGACTTCCGGATCTGCCCCGGCACCGAGGCCTTCGGTAATGGTGGTTCCCAGCTGCACCTTATTGGCAACCGGATTGTTGTCCAGCGTCTGGGCATCCGTATTACAGATCACGAAGTCTACCCCGTGAATTCCTTTCTCGTACATGTGTTTCAAGGCATTGTTTCCGCCGCCGCCTACACCGATTACTTTTATGATTGATGAATTTCCTTTTGGCAAATCAAATGAAAATCCCTGAGACCCTATATTTTCCATAACTATATTCTTTTATAATTATAACTACCTGGTGGCTGTAATAAGAAGATTATGCATCACTCACATACCTGCACCATTTTATAATTTTACTCTACTTCTTCAAAAAATTTTTTTACTTTTTCCATCAGCGACTGCCCGAAAGTCAGTTTCGCTGCTCTTTTCTTCTGCTGTTCGCTAATGGTTTCCTGCTGCTGCACAGGCTCCTCATGCTGTTCAGGATGGGATACCGGTTCAGCAGGTGTTGCAGCTGTTGTTTCCGCAGCAGCAGCGGCCTGCGCCTCTTCTTCAATCACTTCCTGCATCTCCGCATTCTGCTTTTTATCCCTTATCTTAAGGCTTTCCATCAGCAACCCGATGGAGGTGGCATATTCGGGACCTTTAAGATACTGATTTTTATCGTTCGCAATATACTCATTTGCAAAACCTATCCTGCTGTCAAATCCTGTGGTATAATTAGCCAGTTGCCTCAGGTGTTTCAGGTTGGACCCGCCACCGGTGAGAACGATACCTGCGATCAGTTTTTTCTTCTGTTCAAAAGCGCCGTATGCTTTCAGTTCGGTGTTCACCATTTCCAGGATTTCCTCTACCCTGGCATTGATGATCTGCGCAAGTGTTTTCAGTGAAATTTCTTTGTCCGGCCTGCCATGGAGCCCAGGGATGGTGACATACGTACTGTCTTTTTCCAGTTCCGGAACGGCAGATCCGAATTTCACTTTCAGCTGTTCGGCATGCTTTTCTATGATAGAGCAGCCTTCTTTTATGTCTTCCGTAATAATCCCGCCGCCGTAAGGGATAACGCAGGTATGACGGATGATATTATCTTTAAATATAGCGATGTCGGTAGTACCGCCACCGATGTCTACGATGGCTACTCCGGCTTCTTTTTCTTCTTTGGTGAGGACGGATTCCGATGAGGCAAGCGGCTCCAGGGTAAGGGCTTCCATCTGCAGACCTGCTTCCCGCACGCATCTTGCAATGTTACGGATGCTTCCCATCTGGCCTACCACCACATGGAAATTGGCTTCCAGACGTTTGCCGTGCATGCCTACAGGCTCCTGGATTTCCCCTTCGGAGTCTACTTTGTATTCCTGCGGCAGGACATGGATAATCTCTTCTCCCGGAAGCATCACCAGTTTCTTGACCTGGTCCTTCAGGGCTTCTATATCGTCATCTGTAATAAACTTATCCGGATGTTCACGCATAATATAATCGGAGTGCTGCAGGGAACGGATGTGTTTCCCGGCAATTCCTACCGTCACTTTACGGATCGGAACTCCTGCGCTGGACTGTGCTTCAGAAACAGCAGCTTTGATTGAATTAATGGTCTGCGAAATATTATTCACAATACCTTTGTGAACACCAAGACTCTTAGCCTTTCCTACACCGAGAACTTCTATTTTCCCGTGTGTATTCCTCCTTCCGACAATCGCGACAATCTTCGTTGTCCCGATGTCCAGACCTACTGAATACTCTTGATTTTCCATTTTATATCGATTTGATTTTTTATTATTTGCTTCGCTAATGAGGGCCTGGCCCCTGTTTTTATTCTATTTTTACGGTTGCCTTCCGTTTGGGTTTTACAGCCGGAGCTTTGGCCTTCGGCTTTTTAGTTTCCTTCGGCCGGGTTTTCTCTTTTTTCCGGACGGCAGCTTTCCGCGTTTCTTTTTTTACGCTTTCGGCTTTCGGCTTTTCCTCTGTCTTCTTTAGAGGAACAAAAGCCGGAGCTTTGGCCAGTTCCTTGTTTCCGGCTTTCAGGATACTGTCGTTTTCCTTGAAGTAAGGATTCAGGGTGGTTACAATCTGGTTCTGGTATTTTACAGAAACCATGCTGTATTTTGCCGGATCCTGATACACCAGGTATTTTTCAACGAAAGTTTTGAATCCCTTTACCTTGAACTCGATATTGTCGAGGTCCCCGATCTCCACTTTATAGTTCCCTTCGCTGGTCAGCAGGTTGTAATTCCCGTTGTCCTTGGAGATGCCGATAAAGTATTTTTTGCTGAAATCATCATTATCGATTTTTTCTACGAGTTCCGCCAGTTTTTCATATTCATTTCTTTTTACATCTCCTGTCACCAGCATACAAGGATGGGAATAGGTTTTTGAAATAGGAAACTCGGTTCCTTTTCCGTCAACATAAAAATCATTCCCGTCTCTATTCAGCCTGAATACCGGCACCCGCTGTTTAATATCCAGGTTCAGCTTCCCGTTCAGATTCAGATAGACATTGGCACTGTCTATTGCCGGCAGCGCATTGATTTTCTTTTCCAGCGCAGGAATATTCAGTTCACCTACTTTTCCGGAAGGGTTCTGCTTTTTCACAATCTCCCGGATGTCTTTCTCATCAACAAAGTATACCGGTGTTTTTTCATTCATTTTTACAGAAATTTTATCATCCGTAATATCCTGGCCACTGAACTTCTTCAGGGAGAAGCTCAGCAGAAACCCGAGAAGGATCACGGTAACGGCAATTTTTAATATTCTGTATTTATTTTTCATTTTCTTTATGGGAACACTAAGTTCACAAAGCTTTTTTATTTTTTAGTTTCACTCATCCATTCACAAATGGGATTGTACAGTGTATCGATGTTACCTGCGCCTACCGTGAGGAGGATATCGAATTCCTTTTCCTTTATCCTGTCAAAGGCATCAGGCAGCGCTGCACATTCCTTCTTATCTAAAGTTACTTTTTTTAACAGCCATGCGGAAGTAATTCCTTCAAAATTTTCCTGCATTTCTCTTGCCGGATAAATATCCAGGAGAATCAGTTCATCTGCATGGCTCAGGCTTTCTGCAAATCCGTCCGCAAAATCGCGGGTACGGCTGAACAGATGCGGCTGAAAGACCACCAGCAGTTTCCTGCCCGGATAAAACGTCCGTACCGAGCTTACCACGGCATTGATTTCCGTGGGATGGTGGGCATAGTCATCAATGTATATTTTACCGTTTGCATAATTATGCTTGGTATATCTCCTTTTGATACCCTTGAATCCGGCAATGGCCTGTTTCAGGGTCTCAAAACCGATGCCCAACTTGTGCATAACGGCCAATGCAGCCGTGGCATTTTCAATATTATGAATTCCGGGAAGTTCCCAGCTGAAATCTTTTACTGATTCTCCGGGTGTATGAAAATCGAAATACAGGCTGTCGCCAATCATCCGGAGATGATCCGAATAATAATCCGCCTCCTCATTTACGGCATAGGTAAGATGAGGTCTTCCGATCTCGATTCCTTTCCTTACCAGCAGCTGCCGGTCATCCGGAACCAGTGCGGCAAACTGCCGGAACCCTTCTTCAATTGTATCTTTATCACCGTAGATATCAAGATGGTCTGCATCGGTGGAAGTAATGATAGCCCAGTTTGGGGAAAGGTTCAGAAAGCTGCGGTCATATTCATCCGCTTCCACTACGGAATATTGTGAGCCGTTATATAAGAAATTAGACCTGAAATTCTCGGAAATCCCACCTAAAAAACAGGAAAACGGAAGGTCCGCCTCCTTGCACAGATGAGAAATCAGGGTAGAAGTCGTGGTCTTCCCATGGGTTCCTGCTACCGCAATACAGTCTGTATTTTCGGTAATCAACCCCAATACTTTTGCCCGCTTCAGCACTTCAAAGCGTTTTTCGTTAAAATAATCCAGGATGCCCAGTTTTTTTATGGCAGGCGTATAGATCACCAGTGTATTTTCCTGATGAAGCATGGTTATTTTTTCGTCAATGACATCTTCAAAAACAATATCAATCCCTTCGCTCATTAAAACCTGGGTAAGTAGGGTCTCCGTCTTATCGTATCCGGAAACATTTTTGCCGGAAGCATGGAAATAGCGTGCCAAAGCACTCATCCCGATCCCTCCGATCCCAACGAAGTAAAAATTCTGATAGGTTTCTAAAATTTTCATTGAATGTACTATTGTATTTATGTATAATATAAAATGTATACTTACCGTTATTTCTGTTATAATATATTTTTACAGTCGTTTATAATCTGGTCCACAATTTCTTTTGCCGCATCCGGTTTGGCAAAATATTTCAGGTTTTCAGATAATTCTTTTCTAAGCCCTTCGTTTTCGCAAAGTTCGGATAGGGTATTCCAGAACTTCTCCTGCATTTCACTGTCTTTTACCATCCGTGCTGCGTTCTTTTCTACCAGGTTTAATGCATTCTTGGTCTGATGGTCTTCTGCCGCGAACGGAAAAGGTACGAGAACCACGGGTTTCTGTGCGACGGCCAGTTCCGAGATCGCAATGGCCCCGGCCCTGGAAACAATGATATCCGCTGCGGAATAAGCCGTTTCCATATCCCTGATGAATTCTTTCAGTTGAATGCAAGACGGAAGACGAAGGCCGGATGACAGTTCACTGTAATCCGTTTTCCCGGTCTGCCAGATCAGCTGATATCCTTTTTCCTCAAGTTTCTTAAGGTTTTCCTTCCAGCCGTTATTAAGGGTTCTGGATCCTAGTGAACCGCCTACGGAAAGAATGGTCAGTTTGTTTTTATCCAATCCCATTTTTTCCTTTGCTGCAGTGGTATCCTGCATTCCATTAACAATGGCAGAGCGGATGGGATTTCCCAGGAAGTGTATTTTTTCAGCCGGAAAACCTTCTACTTCAGGATAGGCGGTAAATACGGCTTTTGCTTTTTTGCTTAAAATTTTGTTCGTAACCCCTGCATGGGCATTTTGCTCCTGAATAAAAATCGGGATCCCCAGTTTGCTGGCTTCATACAGGGCCGGTCCGCTGGCAAAACCTCCGGTTCCGACAGCAAAATCCGGATTGAAATTTTTAATGATCTTCTTTGAGCGTGACAGGCTTTTCAAAATTTTAAAAGGCAGACCTAAATTCGACAGCATATTGCCACGGTTGATTCCTGCAATATCGATTCCTTCGATGATATAACCGGCCTGCGGAACTTTTTCCATTTCCATTTTACCGTGGGCCCCGATGAATAAAAACTCAGCCTCCGGAAACCGTTTCCTGATTTCGTCCGCAATGGCAATAGCCGGGAAGATATGTCCTCCGGTTCCTCCGCCTGAAAGTAATACGCGGATGGCTTTTGGCTGCTGGCTATTGGCTGAATGATGATCCATTTTAAAGTCTGTTTTCTTATTTTATTTTAAGCAATATCATTTATTTCCGCAATGCTCTGTTTCTTACCCATGCCCTCTTCATCATAAATCTGGATCCTGGAACTGATGTTTAAAATAATCCCAAGCTGCAGGTAGGTTACCAGCATGGAAGTCCCTCCGTAGCTGATCAGCGGCAACGGCTGCCCGGTAACCGGAATCAGGTTGACGGCCACTGCAATATTTACCGATAACTGTATAAAAATCATTACTCCAAGGCTGAGCACCAGCAGCGACCCGAAGAAAGCCGGCATCTTACTGGCGATCATGACGATCCGGATCATCATAATCAGGTACAGGCTGA
>JAKOOI010000452.1 GCA_022701475.1 Weeksellaceae bacterium | reverse complement strand
TGATGATTAATGAGTGACGAATGATGAGTAATAAGAAGATGCCCAGATCTGATTTGGTGACTTTCGGATGGTAATCAATTTTCTTTATCTATTATTTTGATCTCCACCTAAAAGTTAAAAAAAATTCCTGAAATGCAGTCAGAATCCAACGCTAATGACCGCAAATAAAAATACCTTTAAAACAGCAGCAATGAAAAAATCATTTTTATTCTTTATGATAGGTGTGGGGATCTCTCTTTCTGCCCAGCGGAGCATAGCCATATGGCCAACGGGTCAGATGCCTAATTCCGAAGGACTGAAACTGGAAACTGTAGAGGAAAAGGAAGGCCGGATTACCCAGATCCGGGAAGCGGAACTCTTTGCTTTCCTGCCGGCAAAAGAGGAAAGGAAATCAATGGCCGTCATCATCATTCCAGGCGGCGGCTACGGGCATCTCACCTACGATTTGGGCGGATTTTCCTATGCCAAATGGCTTAATACGTTGGGGATTACTGCATTCGTCCTGAATTACCGGCTTCCCACCTCGCCGGACCTGGTGCAGCGGGAACTGGCTCCGCTCCAGGACATCCAGGCAGCCGTAAAACGGATCAGGAAGGATGCTTTGCAATACGGGATTTCTCCGGATAAGATCGGGGTGCTGGGAACTTCTGCCGGCGGGCATCTGGCGGCAATGGTCAGCAACATTTCCACGGACTATACCGGTCTGAAAGGCGATTGGGAAAACATTTCCTCAATCCCCGACTTTGCGGTACTGGTTTCACCGGTGATCGATCTCGGGGAGTTTGCCCATAAAGGCAGCCGTGACCATTTGTTGGGTGAAAAAGCTTCGCCGGAAAAAATAGCGGAATACTCCATGCAGAACCGGGTAACGGCTAAAACACCGCCTACCCTTCTCATCCATGCCCAGAATGACAATGCCGTACCGGTCATCAACAGTATCCTGTATTACGAAGCCATGATGAAACACAAGGTGAAAGGTGCCCTGCTGATCTTTCCGGAGGGCGAACACAATATCGGGGTTTCCAACAAAACCGGGCTCACCGACCATTGGAAAAAGCTCTGTGCAGATTGGCTGGATAAAGTGAGCCCATAAAACGGTTGAATAATAATCTGAAAACTTTCTTTCTTATTTCTTTTCTAATCATATATAATAGGGTACCGTTTCAGCTGTACCAAAAATCAATAATTAATTTACTTTATTTATATTATGCAATCCATTTAATAAATATTATTCTCAATATTATAATTATATAAATAAACATATAGTATCATATAAATACTTTTAGTATTAAATATATATTTTAGTTTAACGTAAATTAATTGAATATGAATACAAATTGTAAACTGCCTTTATTGAGTGCTTTTTTAAGTGCCGCTTTTTTTATGGCCTCCTGTGGACAGGAAGACATCAGGACCGGATCATCTGAAATCCCGGGTGAATACAACGTGAAAAAGGATGCTGCATCCGGTGCTGCAATTGCGCTGGCCGATTGTACGGCTCCCGGATGGGCTTCCCAAAACGGCGGGACCACCGGCGGCGGAACGGCAGCCGAAACCACGGTAACCAATTATGCCCAGCTAAAATCTGCCATTGAAAACACTTCCGTGAAAGTAATCAGGATATCCGGTACGATTACGGTTGCCGCACGCCTCTCGCTTCAGGACCAGTCCGGGAAAACCCTCTACGGTGCCGGCGGAGCCCGGCTGGTATCCACGGACCAGACGAAAGACGGCTCGGGAATCATCAATATTAAAAGATGCAGCAACATCGTAATCCGGAATCTCGTTTTTGAAGGACCCGGTGCCTATGATACCGACGGCTGGGACAACGCCATCCTGGATGACTGCCGGAATGTATGGATCGATCACTGCGAATTCAGGGACGGGGTGGACGGAAATTTTGACATCAAAAACAAATCGGATTTTATTACGGTTTCCTATACCAAATTCCATTACCTGAAGACGCCGAAAGCCGGTGGCCCGGGAGGAACGGATGACCACCGTTTTTCCAATCTCATCGGCTCCGGCGACGGTGCCACAGCCGATGCCGGAAAGCTGAATGTTACTTTCGTACGCTGCTGGTGGGCTCCGGGATGCAGGGAAAGGATGCCGCGGGTACGCTACGGGAAGATCCATATCCTGAACAGCTATTTTAACAGCACGGTAAGCAACAAATGCATTGCGGCGGGAGTCCAGGCTAACATCCTTGTAGATGGAAATGTATTCGAAAATGTGAAAGAGCCCGTTAACCTGATGAGCGGATTTACAGCAGTTACGGTAACTTCCAACAATACATTTACCAATGTCACCGGAAATAAAGCCGGAAGCGGTACGGCTTTTACACCGCCTTATAGCATTCCTGTTCTTTCACTGGCCTCTGTAAAATCTGATATAATGGCAAACGCAGGCGCCACCCTTTCCGGGAATATATGCAATTCACTGTAAATTGATAAGTGGCTGATAGCAGTTAGCTTTTTGCTATTGGCTTTAAAATCAAAATTTTAAAATTCAAAAATGTATTATTAAATTACTTTAGATACCTAGTATAACGTAAGTTCGATGTAAAATCAGGTCTATAGTTAATCGAATTGATTTCAGCCTGTTTACTATGGATGTATGATGATCCGGCATGAGCTGAATGCGGATAGATTTTGGCTAAAGCCGGATGTATATCGCTATTATGACGTCGGGCTAAAGCAAGACGCTATTGATCTATGCAACTCATTTAACATGAGCATAAATTTGTGACCGATTAATAAGGCTGGAAGAAGGAAGCCGGAAGTTCCTTTTGCCGCAGTAACGGTCGGCAAGCTTCTATGGGAAATGATCATATTACTCTCTTGAAAGGTGATTCTGCTTAGAAATCTCATCGTTTTCCTGACTTATATTTGCATAAAGTATTTAAAAACAAATAAATACTATCGAATTC
>JAKOOI010000433.1 GCA_022701475.1 Weeksellaceae bacterium | reverse complement strand
TTCTGGTCGAGGTGCACAAAGCTGGCGCCGTAGGTGGAGAAATTGATGGCTTTGACTTCCAGGTTTTCATCATCAAGAATGGCGTTGAAGTTGTCTTTGATCCAGTGCTGCAGGGCAGCCAGGTCTTCCGTGGGGTAGCCGTCTTCGTCCGTTGTCAGCGGCAGTTCCGTATATTCCCGTACAACCTCCCTGTAATTTTTATCGAACAGAAAGAATTTCTTATTGGTTTTCCCGATATCGAATACGATGGTTACCTTTTTTTTCTTGGACATTCCTGAGATGAATTAAAATTTATAATTGAATGGTATGAGCACGTTTACCTACATTTGCCTGGCCGGTGGCAGCGTACTGAACCTGTTTCTTTAAACAAGAAATTCAGTAAGCCCGTCAGTTCTTATTATGTTGACCGGAACCTGCCTGGCATCTGATTCCCCGGCAGATCTGTTTTACGGTGCAAAACGAGCCCTTTAGTTTTTTTAATGCTGATCAACCCTGTTTCAGAGGTACTGATCACACCATTAAGGAGTGTCCGGATACTGCGGCTGTAAGAAAAATCCACTTATCCTTTCAGGCATTGCTGCCTGGATTCCGTATCACCGGACACTTTCAACCTTAATGATAAAAATATAAGGATACATATAATTACACTTCCGATTGCACCTGGAAGTGAAAACTATCAAATCATAACAGGTCTAAAGACCCGTTGCTTTGGCATGAAGGCCTCTTTCCGAGATCAGGGTCTCCCTTACCTTCAGATTCCTGTAGGCTGACACCGGATCCAGTGCCGCGCCGGCTTTCAGCCTGGCGGCCCGCAGCAACGGACGGACATCCGTGCGGTAGGCATGCTGCAGGATTTCCTGGGCAAGGACTACATCGCCGGCCTGCTGTGCTGCTTTCAGGGACTTCTGGTCTACCAGGAGTGCCTGTGCATACGCCAGCAGAATCGCTTCAAGGGACTGGATGAGGTCTTCCAGCGGATCCTTGATGTTGTGGCTGGCGTCGATCATCCATGCGGGATACGGGTTCTGCGGGTTGTTTTCGATCCCGTATACCAGCTCATTGAAAATCAGGAACAAGGCATAAGGTTTTATGGAACCCACCGTCAGATCGTCGTCCCCGTATTTGCTGTCATTGAAATGGAATCCGCCGAGCTTTCCCCTGTACATCAGCGTGGCGACAATCTGCTCGATGTTGGAATTCGGCAGGTGGTGGCCCAGGTCCACCAGGGTGTACGCTCTTTCACCGCAGGCATTGGCCAGCATAAAAGAGGTTCCCCAGTCCTGGATGGTAGTGGAATAGAAATTCGGTTCGTACGGCTTGTATTCAATAAAAAGCTTCCAGTCTTCCGGCATTCCGGCATAGATTTCCTTCAGGCTCTGCTCGGTTCTGGCCAAAGCGGTCTGGAAATTCAGCTGTCCCGGGAAACTGGAACCATCCGCCAGCCATACCGTAAGGCTTTTGGAACCCAGTTCCTTCCCGATCCTGATGACTTCCTTATTATGCTCAACGGCATATGCTCTTGAATCCTCATTCACGGCATTCAGGGAACCGAATTTATAGGAATGTGCTGCCCCCGGCTGATCCTGGAAAGTATTGGAATTCATGGCATCGAAGGCAAGTCCGTGCGAAGCGGCTTTATCTTTAATAGCCTGAACATCCGTAGGAATATCCCATGGAATATGCAGCGATACGGCTCCTGCAGAACCGGTCAGGGCATGGATCAGGCCGATATCATCAAGCTTCTGTTCCAGCGTTGCCGGCTCACCGCCGTAGGAGAACCTTCCGAACCGGGTTCCGCCGGCTCCTAAAGCCCAGCTGGGAATGGCCACCTGGAAATCGGCAATTTTGTTAACGATAGCGTCAACGTCTGTTCCTGACTTTGTTAATTTATTCTGAAGAAAACCGAAGTCTAACTCAAAGTCCCCGGGTTCCCTTTTGTTATATTGTTCAATACTGTCTTTTCCTATAATCATAATCTGATTTTAAAATCCTTTTTTCATACGTCTTTCCCTTATGGCTTATGGCTGATAATGAGGTAGAATCATTATATTACCGTGCAAAACTTCCGATTACTGTTATCTCGGGAAGGCATTGGCCATTCCGCCGTCTACATTGATGATGTTTCCTGTACTTTTATCCAAAATGGCTACGCAGGCAAATACGCCGTTGGCAATATCTTCCGGAAGGATGATTTCGTTCAGCAGGTTCCTCTTGGCATAGAATGCCGGCAATTCTTCTACGGAAATCCCATTGGCTTTGGCGCGGCCTTCCGCCCATTCGCCTTCCCAGATCTTGCTTCCTACGATCACGCCGTCCGGATTTACCACGTTTACACGGATTTTGCTGGAAGCCAGTTCTGCAGCCAGTAACCGGGTCATGTGCTGCTGGGCCGCTTTTGCCGTCCCGTAAGCCACATTATTGGGTCCTGCCACCAATCCGTTTTTGCTGGCAATATTCACGATATCCCCGCCCAGGTTCTGCTTTTTCATGATTTCCGTTCCTGTTTTGGACATCAGGAACTGGCCTTTCACCAAAACATTCTCCAGTAAGTCCCAGTCCTGCAGCGTAGTTTCTTCCAGCGATTTTGAAATGGCCAGCCCGGCAGAATGCACGATGATGTCTACCCCGCCGAAAGCCAGTACGGCTTCCTTAAAAGCCCTGGCTATGGCTTCATCACTGGTCACATCACACTGAACGGCAAGGGCCTGGTCTTTATTGTATTTTGCAGTAGCCGATTCCACGGCTCCGGCATTCAGGTCGGTGTACACCACCACAGCACCTTCGGCAATCATTTTATCGGCAATAGCCTGCCCGATTCCGCCTCCGGCCCCGGTAACGATGGCAATCTTCCTGGATAACGGTTTTTCTTTCGGCATTCTCTGAAGCTTTGCTTCTTCCAGCAGCCAGTATTCGATGTCAAAAGCTTCCTGTCTCGGCAGCGAAGTATATTCCGAGATGGCCTCGGCGCCGCGCATCACATTAATGGCGTTTACATAAAATTCGCTGGCCACACGGGTAGTCTGCTTATCTTTTGAGAAACTGAACATTCCCACGCCCGGGTAGATGATGATGACCGGATTCGGGTCACGCATGGCCGGGCTGTCCGGATGTTTACACGTTTCGTAGTATTCTTTGTATTCCTGCCTGTATTGCTCAAACAGCGGATGTAATTTTTCTAACACCGCTTTGGAATCCGTCAGATCCTCATTTTTATCCAAGGTCAATACCAACGGCTGGATTTTCGTTCGTAAAAAATGATCCGGGCATGATGTTCCCATCGGAGCCAGTCTTTCCAGATCGCGGCTGTTAATGTATTCCAAAACAACATCACTGTCTGTAAAATGCCCCACCATTCTGTTTTCGGAAGAAGCCAATCCCCTTAACAACGGCATGATCTGAGCGGCTTTGCTTTTACGGTCTTCGGCAGGAAGCGATTCTACTTTCTGTCCGCCGAAAACCTCGCCTTTTTCCGCTATTTTCTTTGTAATATATTCAGAAGCGGTCTCAATGACTTCCAGGCTGTTCATGTAACATTCATATGAAGTATCGCCCCAGGTAAACAGGCCGTGGCTTCCTAAGACAATTCCTCTGATTCCGGGATTGTCATTCAGGCATTTTTCCAGCTGTAACCCAAGGTCAAAACCCGGTTTCTGCCAGGGCACCCAGCCCATGGTATCGCCCCAGATTTCCCTGGTCACCGCTTCGCTGTCTTTAGCCGCAGCAACCGCAATTAAGGCATCCGGGTGAAGGTGGTCAATATGCTTGAAAGGAAGCAGTCCGTGAAGCGGTGTATCGATAGACGGAGCTTTGCTGTCCAGATCATAGATGCAGTGGTTGAACAGGCCGACCATGCGGTCTTCATCCTCCAGTCCTTCATACACGTTTTTCAGGTTTCTCAATCTCTCGGTATAGAGGCCTGCAATTCCTTTTCTGGTCAGGGTTCCGATGTCTCCTCCTGAGCCTTTTACCCACATTACCTCTACGTCTTCGTTGGTCAGCGGATCTTTTTCGATGGTTTTACAACTTGTATTTCCGCCTCCGTAATTGGTAATCCTGAGGTCTGCACCCAGGATGTTGGAACGGTAGAGGAATAAAGCCACCTGGTCATTACCCAAAGCCGCCGCTTTTTCTTCGTCCCATAAATAGTTTACATATCTGAATGTCTTTACTTTTTCCATTGTCGGTTTTCTGTTTCTAAATTTTTACCCAAAATTAGACTGTTATAATTTCTGGGGCATCCCGTACTATACTGCCGGGCGCCGTATTTAAAGATCAGTTAATAAACAATTATCAGCTTCTTTATCTTTATTAGATTATAACAGCCTGATCCGGGTTCCATGGTTAATATATTGTGATTCGGGGTTGTTCAGATTTTAATATCCGGGCAGCTGGGTCAGGTTAGGGTTGTCGATCATCGGATGGCCTGCGGAAGCCGCCGCAAAAGGAAGCAGTTCCGTCTTATTGGTCTTGAAACCGAAGAACAGCCCGTCATTAGCCGATTCGATCCAGGTAGGATAAGAGCCGTTGTTTTCTGTAAACCCAAAAGGCTTGGAATACATATTATTTCCCATGCCCAGGGTATTGAACCCTGCCTTGAATCCTACAGCCTTCCTGGCATTCCCGTTGAAGGTGCTTGTATAAGCCTGGAACATCTGGGTCGGGTACCATTTGTCAGTAGACTGATAGGCAACGCCATGGGCCGCCACAATGGTAGCCAGTGTTGCCTGATAAGCTGCATAGTTCGCCTCATTGGTCGGAACATTCTGGATGGCGGCAATCTCTGTCGGGCTGGTGATATCGATATACGGAAGCGCCAGGAACGGATCCCCATAAACCTGGGTATTCTGATGGTATTTATACAGCCTGTACAACGGAATGTTGGTATATTTCCCTGCCCTTCTGGAAAGGTCTTTCATATCCTGCCTGGTGGCTTCGATCTCGCTGGTCAGGCTGTTAGTCCTGATGAGATCGGTGCGCAGGTTGAACTCGCCTGCAAATTCCCATTTCCTTTCCTGCACGATGGCATTCAGGAAGTTGCTCTGGCCGGCCGGCATTGGCAATGATCCTACGCCCGCTCTTGTACGGACCGCCATCAGGGCGGCATTGGCAGCAGCGGTAGGCCCGTTGTTCAGGTAGTTCTGGGTTTCCGCATACATCAGCAGGACATCGGCGTACCTGAGGATCGGGATATTAAGGTTCCGGTCACTGGCCGCCTGAGGCTCTACTCCCCATGAAAGCCTGAATTTACCGGGCATAATGGCAGAATAAGTAGTCCCCACATCTACCCATTTATCACCGGCAAGGCCTGTATCGAGATAAGTAATACTATAGGAAGTACAGGAAACATCCCTTCGGGTGTCGGCACTGTTGAAAGACAGGTAATAGGACGGCAGGATAAACTGCTGTGAAGAACGTCCCCCGAACACACCGCCCCTGGATCCCGGATGGGCATATACCTGGAAAGCGGAGTTGGTATTCTGGCCATAGGAAGCGATATGCCAGAGCATCTCAGAATTTACCGTCCCGAAGTTCCTTCGGGAAAAATTGAACCATAGGGCTTCAAAACCGCTTTTCCCGCCCTGGCTCTGCACCAGGCTTTTGGTTCCGCCGTTGATGACAGCCGCACAGGCGTTGTCTGCAATCTGGTACAGCTCCCTTACCCTGTTGTTGTCTGACCTGCGGGATACAATCCCGGGATTTGAGGTGTTGAGCTCCCAGCGCAGGGAATATCCGGCTGCATACATGGCAATTCTGGCTAAGAGAGCATTGATCCCTTCTTTCGACAGTCTTTCCGTAGTCCCGAAGCCGCTTTGTGCCAGTGAAGGCACGGTAACGGTTGCTTCCTGCAGGTCCGCTACGATCCTGTCATAGATGACATCACGGGAAGCCCGTTTGGGATAAAAGGTATTGGGATCGTCGGGATTCAGGGATTCCAGCGGTTCCCAGACTGCCGGTACATCCCCGTAGATACGGATCAGGTTATAGTAGCAGAAAGCACGGATCGCTTTCACTTCACCGATCAGGGCATCCCGCTTGGGGCTGGCCGGCATTTCGGATAATTTGCTGGCCGCAATATTCGTACGTTCGATGACGGCGTACATGGCGGAATAGATTCCGGTCACCGTAAAAGGGGTGTAAGCGTCATAATTATAGTTCCCGACATTATATTTCGAGTTGTTCAGCGCTTCATTGGAGTGGACCACGGTATCGCCGGCTCCCAGCTGGTAAAACATTTCCGTTGGTACCAGACCTCTGTAACATCCCAGCACAAACATTTCCGCTGTCTGGATGTTGTCGAAAACCGTATCTGCACTTGCATTGTTGTAAGAAGGCTGGTCCAGGAAATCATCGCTGCAGGAATTGGTGGCCAGCACGGCAAAAAAGAGGGCGGAGACCGCTGCAGTTCTTCTGATCAGCCGGTGCCTGTTGAATATATTTTTCATGTTGAATTCAGTTAAAAGATTAAAAAGTTAAATTGATCCCTAGAACATAGCTTCTTGATCTTGGGAATGTGGAGCTGTCATATCCCGGTGTTACAGCCACCCCACTGGCCGCCGACACTTCAGGATCGTAACCGGAATACCCGGTAATCGTAGCCAGGTTATTAACGGTAAAATAAATCCTTGCATTGGTTACCATAATGTCTTTCAGGTAATTTTTAGGGAGCGAATAGCCTAATGTGAGCTGGGCAATCCTCAGATATGAGCCGTCTTCCACATAATAAGAGGACGGATAGGTAATGGTCTGCGTATTGGTATTGCTCAGACTCCACAGGCGGGATTCCTCGTCCGGATTAAGTTCCTTGAGCCGGATGAGATTGTTGGTCTGCTGGCCGGTATTGGGATCGATAAGCTGGTAAAAATTACTTCCGAATTCAGAAGGGAAATTCTGGAATATGGCATACGGGCTGAGGCTGTGTTTCGTTGCATTATAGATGTCTCCCCCGACGCTGAATTTCATAAAGATCGCCATATCAAATCCTTTGTAAGAAAAGTTGTTGCTGATTCCGCCGATGAAATCCGGTGTGGCGTCACCGATTTTCACCATTTTCCTGGTAAACTGGT
>JAKOOI010000478.1 GCA_022701475.1 Weeksellaceae bacterium | reverse complement strand
GCCGATTCTGATAAAAAATACGGGTTTTTCCGAATATTGTGAGTATTTTTGGTACTAAACTAGCTATACACTACTATTGATTTATATTTTATGATCCTAATTGTTGATGATAACCCCAGCAATCTTTACTCCCTGAAAAAATTATTGGAATCCAAAGATTTCCGGGTGGATACTGCAGCCTCGGGTGAAGAAGCCCTGGGAAAGGCACTGAAAAACGATTATGCTTTAATCATTTTAGATGTTCAGATGCCCGGCATGGATGGGTTTGAGGTAGCGGAAACGCTGGCCGGATACAGCAAAACGAAGGAAGTCCCGATTATATTTCTCTCAGCCGTCAATACGGAAAAACGTTTTATTACCCGCGGCTATGCTTCCGGCGGTAAGGATTATGTAACGAAACCGGTAGATCCGGAAATCCTTATGCTGAAAGTAAAAACTTTCTACAATCTGCAGGCCCAGAGCATTGCCATGAAAAAGGCCCAGCAAAGCCTGGAGATGGAAGTAAAGGGCAGAAGGGAATCACAGGTAACGATGAAATCCCAGATCGATCATTTCCACCTGATGCTGGAATCCCTGCCACAGATTGCATTTACCCTGAATGAAGACGGCATGGTGGATTTCGTGAACTGTAAATGGCACGAGTATTCAGACGCGGAAACGGAATTTCCGGAAACCCATCCCGACGACCTTAATATCCGGGAAGAATTCGACCGCTGCCAGAAGAAAGGAAAAGCAATGGAACTCGAGATCAGAATCAGGAACAGGGAATCGGGAAAATACCGTTATCACCTGCTGAGGGTAACCCCGGTATATGAAGGCGACAGCATCAAAAACTGGGTAGGAACGTTTACCGATATTGACGATCAGAAAAAGGTGGAAAAGGAAAAGGATGAATTCCTGAGTATTGCCAGCCATGAGCTGAAAACCCCGCTTACCAGCATCAAAGCTTATGTGCAGCTGCTGGAAAGACGCCTGAAACTGAATAAAGACAGCGCGGAAGCAGGATTTGTAATCAAGGCACAGGAACAGATAGAAAAGCTGAATACCCTGATTACCGATCTGCTGGACGTCTCTAAAATTGAGAACGGAAAACTGAAGATCAGTAAAAAGCCGGCTAACCTGGAACACGTGATCAGCAATGCAATCGATATTATCCTGCAGACCCATGATGAAGACCGGGTGAAGATCAAACGGGACGGTATCAGACCGGATATTCTTATTCCTCTCGATGAAATCCGTATCGAGCAGGTATTGATCAACTTTCTGACCAACGCGATTAAATATTCTCCAAAAAACAACCAGGTGATCGTAACCACTTTTGTCGATGAAGAAGAGCAGGAGGTAAGGGTAAACATCACCGATTTCGGAATCGGGATCCCGGATTTTAAGCAGGAGGCGGTCTTCCGTAAGTTTTACCGGGTGGAAGAATCTTCCCTCCAGTTCCAGGGAATGGGCATCGGCCTTTTCATCTGTTCGGAAATCATCAAGCAGCATCACGGCAACATCGGCGTTTCCAGCAAAGTAGACGAGGGGTCTACATTTTATTTTACCTTACCTTTAAATTAAATCTTTCATGCCGAAAAAAATCATAAGAAACCTTCAGTTTGGGGTTGGCCTGTCCCTGGTGATCCTTATTGCCAGCTCTGTGGCGTCGTACTGGAGTATACAGAACCAGATGGCCCACCGTGAAAGCCTCTCCAAAAGCCGGAGGGCCATTACCGCGGTAAAAGACGTCCTGATTTCATTGCTGGATGCAGAGACGGGAAACCGCGGGTACCAGCTTACGGGAAGAGAAAATTACCTCGATCCCTATTACCGCAGCCTTACGGAATTCCCCAAAGCCATCGAACAGGCAAAGACACTTGATATCACCGATAAAAACCAGGTCGAACGCATGAATGAACTGGAACGGAATGTCAACAGCAATATGGCCAATCTTAAGTACCTGGTGGAAAACCGGAAAAAAGGTACGGTAATGACCCAGCAGCAGGTCATGTCAAGTAAAGTATACATGGACCGCTGCCGCCAGATTGTACAGGATTTCGTGAAATATGAAGAAGCACAGCTTGCCGTAAAAAACAAAGATCTTAATTCCTCCTCAAGGACTACCGTTTTATTCATCATCTTTTCATCCCTTGCTGCTATTGTGGTAACGGCCTTTTTCTACATGAAGCTGCGGGCAGACCTCATCCGCAGGGAAAGACTGGAAAAAGCGCTGCGGGCAAAAGACCTGGAAATCAGCAGAAGGGTCAGCGCCATCCAGCAGATTGCCAACCGCGTGGCCAACGGCGATTACAGCCAGCGGACCATTGACCATTCCGAAGATGACCTGGGAGATCTCGCAGAGTCCCTTAACCATATGACCGAATCCCTCAAGAATTCATTTGAAACCATCAATAACAGCGACTGGAGGCAGAAAGGCCTTGCTTTGCTTAATGAGTCCCTGGTAGGGAACAAATCCGTCAAGGAAGTAGCTTCGGAATCTCTGAACCAGCTGGTTACTTACGGAAAATGCAGCAATGGATCTATGTATATTTTTGATGAAGGGATCCTTAAGCTGACAGCCTCTTTCGGACTGGAAGAAAATATGAAAAAATATTTCGAGCCCGGTGAAGGAATGGTAGGCCAGGTATTTACCAGCGAAAATATGCAGATTTATACGGACCTCAGCGAATACAATTTTACCGTAAGCTTTGCCAGCGCCCGGATAAAGCTGAACGGAATTATCCTGATTCCCGTGTTTGCAGACAATCACTGCATCGGTATCATTGAGCTCGGCACCACTTCGGAATTCCGGGAACATGTTATCAGCTATCTCGAGGAATGCAGCCGTAATATCGGCATTGCCCTGGGAGCGGCAAAAGGCCGTGAAAAAGAACAGCAGCTGATGGAAGAGACCCAGGCCCAATCCGAAGAACTGCAGGTGCAGCATTCCGAACTGGAAAACCTCAACACCGAACTGGTGGCGCAGACCCAGAAGCTCCAGGCTTCGGAAGAGGAACTGAAGGTACAGCAGGAAGAACTGATGCAGGCCAATGCGGAACTGGAAGAACGCTCAAGATTGCTGGAGGAGAAAAACCATATGATTGCGGAACGCAACAATGAGATTCAGAAAAAAGTGGAGGAGCTGGCCCTTAGCACAAAATACAAATCCGAGTTCCTGGCCAATATGTCCCATGAACTGCGTACACCGCTGAATTCCATTCTTCTGCTTTCCAGGCTGATGGCGGAAAATCCGGAAGAAAATATGAACGAAGACCAGATTGAATCCGCGAAGGTGATCCAGAGTTCCGGCAGCAGCCTGCTGACGCTGATTGATGAGATCCTGGACCTTGCCAAGATCGAATCCGGGAAAATGACCCTGGAATATCAGGATGTCATGATCGAAGATATCCTCAAAGATCTCAGGAGCCTTTTCTCTCCCGTGATCCAGGAAAAAAAGCTGCAGTTCAACATCAAAGTGGAGGACGGTATCCGGAAATCCCTGGAAACCGACAGGCTGCGCGTAGATCAGGTATTACGGAACCTGTTGTCCAATGCCATCAAGTTTACCGATCAGGGAAGCATCAGTATCCATGTGAAAAAAGATGCCGGACGACCGGATTTTATGGTATTTTCAGTAAAAGATACGGGGATCGGGATCGCGGAAGACAAACAGAAAATCATATTTGAAGCTTTTCAGCAGGCAGACGGTTCCACCAGAAGAAAATTCGGCGGTACAGGTCTCGGCCTTTCCATCAGCCGCGAGATTGCCCGGCTGCTGGGCGGTGAGCTGGTCCTCACCAGCACGGTGAACGAAGGCAGCGAGTTCAGCCTTATCATCCCGGTGCATGCCGTTGCTGAGGTAGCTCCTGCAGAAACCGATCAGAACCTGGTGGAAATCATCCGCGAAGACGTGGAGGAAATCCAGAATATCCTTGATGATAAAAATAATGAAGCTTCCGAATGGATCAGTAATCTGAAAATTCCTGAAGAAGTGGAAGATGACCGGAACAACATCAGCAGGGATGATAAGGTGATCCTGATCATTGAGGACGATACCAATTTTGCCAAAGCCCTGCTGAAATATGCCAGGCTGCAGAAATACAAAGGAATCGTAGTGGTAAGGGGAGACCATGGCCTCCCGGCAGCCCTGAGGTACCGTCCGCATGCCATTCTGCTGGATGTCCAGCTTCCGGTGAAGGACGGCTGGGAGATCATGGATGAGCTGAAATCCCATCAGGATACCAGGCATATTCCGGTGCACATGATGTCTGTACTCCATGTAAAACAGGAAAGCCTGATGAAAGGAGCCATTGATTTTATCAACAAACCGATGGCCCTCGACCAGATGACCGACGTCTTCAAGACCATAGAAGACGCACTGAAAAAATCGCCGCAGAAAGTACTGATTGTGGAGGAAAATGCAAGGCATGCCAGTGCCCTGTCTTACTTCCTTGGAAATTTCAATATTTCTTTGACTGTCGAGAGTACGGTGGAAGACAGTGTGGCCGCCCTGAGAAAAGGGCACGTGGATTGCGTGATCCTGGATGTCGGAACGGCAAAAGGGGGAGGCTATGAAATCATAGAGTCCATCAAAAGCTATGAAGGACTGGAAAACCTGCCGATTATTATTTTCACCCAGCGGAATCTTTCCAAGGCGGAAGAACTTAAAATCAGGCAGTACGCAGACTCTATCGTGGTGAAGACCGCGCATTCCTACCAGCGGATTTTAGATGAGGTGGGATTGTTCCTGCATCTGGTGGAAGAAAAAAACAATTCGCCTGAGGCGGTGAGAAGCAAAACACTGGGTTCCCTCACCGAAGTGCTCAGCGGTAAAAAGATCCTGATTACCGATGATGATGTCCGCAATATATTTTCCCTCACCAAGGCACTGGAAAAATACAAAGTGGAAGTGGTAGTGGCGATGGATGGAAAACATGCCCTGCAACAGATGAAGGAGCATCCGGACATCGATGTGGTGCTGATGGATATGATGATGCCTGAGATGGACGGCTATGAATCCATCAGGCAGATCAGGAAAATGCCTAAGTACGCAAGGCTTCCGATTATTGCTGTTACGGCAAAATCCATGATCGGGGAGCGTGAGAAATGCATTACGGCCGGAGCTTCGGATTATATTTCGAAACCGGTGGATATAGACCAGCTGCTTTCCCTGCTCCGCGTATGGTTATATGAAAGCTAAACCCGATTACGATGAATAAAAAAGTGTTAATTGTGGACGATGATCCACGCAATATATTTGCTCTCAGGCTTACCCTGAAAGCAAGGGGATACCAGACGGAGAGCTGTACCATGGCCAGGGAAGCGATTGAGCTGTTGAAAAATGATAACGGATTTACAGTAGTCCTCATGGATATGATGATGCCTGAAATGGATGGTTATGAAGCCATCAGGATTATAAGAAGCACACCGTCAATCGGCGCTGTACCGGTAATCGCGGTTACGGCCCAGGCCATGCCGGAAGACCGCCAGAAATGCCTGGATGCAGGAGCGCAGGACTATGTTTCCAAGCCGATCAATGTGGATCAGCTGATGAATGCCATTGAAAAAATTTCGTAAATGCTGGAACCGAATATCATAAAAGATGAAGAGGTGGAATTCCTGATCAAGGATGTCTATGATATATATGGATATGACTTCTCCGAATACAGCCGCGCTTCTTTCAAGCGCCGGGTAAACAGGATCTGTCTCATCGATAGGTTTACAAGCTTCGCGGAACTCCGTTATACCATCCTGAATGACCCGGAGTACCTGAAGCGGTTTATAGAAGAAATCACGGTGAACGTTACCGAAATGTTTCGTGACCCGCATTTCTTCAAAGCCTTACGGGAAAAAATCCTTCCCCAGCTCGGTACCTATCCTCTTATCCGCATCTGGGTGGCAGGATGGTCTACCGGTGAGGAAGCCTATTCCATAGCGATTTTGCTGAAGGAAGCGAACCTTTACCATAAATCCCTGATCTATGGAACAGACCTTAATCCGTCTGTCCTGGAAAAGGCAAGGTCCGGAATATTTCCGCTCCAGCAGATGAAAGTCTATTCTGAGAACTACATCGCATCGGGAGGGAAAAAAGATTTTTCGGATTATTACACGGCTAATTATGACAGTGTACGGTTTGATAAAAGCCTCCAGGAAAAACTGATTTTGTCCACTCATAACCTGGTTTCGGACAGCTCCTTCAACAGCTTCCAGCTGATTGTATGCCGCAACGTACTGATCTATTTTGACAGAGGGCTGCAGGAGCGGGTATTCCGCCTGTTTGATAACAGCCTGGAAAATTTAGGTTTTCTGGCGCTCGGAGCAAAAGAGACCCTTAGGTTTTCCCGGCTGGATAAAATCTACAGCCAGGTAGATGAACAGCGGATCTGGAAAAAACAGGACCACCGGTAAGCATAGCGTATGGAAAAAAGGGGTATGAAGGCAGAAATGATCATCATAGGCGGTTCCGCGGGCAGCCTGCAGGTAATCCTGCAGATGCTGAAAAAACTGCAGAGCCCTGTGGCTGCTCCCATATTGCTGGTGCTTCACAGGAAAGCACAATCGGCAAACATCCTTCAGACGCTGCTGCAGCAGTTTTCGCCGGTCGATGTCATTGAAGCGGATGATAAAACGGAAATCCGCTCCAACACCCTGTATATTGCGCCGGCCGATTATCATCTGTTGTTTGAGGACACGAAAAACATGTCGCTGGACAGCTCGGAGAAAATGAACTACTCCCGTCCGTCCATCGATGTAACGTTCAGATCGGCTGCCGAGATATTCGGTGCCGGCCTGGTTGCCGTACTGTTGTCCGGAGCCAACGCCGATGGGGTAGAAGGACTGGCTTACGTAAAGAAGAACGGCGGAAGAGTGTGGGTGCAGGATCCGGAGACGGCAGAAGTGGACTATATGCCCAGGCGTGCCATGGAAGAAATAAGCTATGACCTGCTGATCAGGCCCGAGGAACTGGCTGATCACATACAGAACATATAAAATAGAAACAAGAATCTTTAATAAAAGTAAGCAAATTTATGAGTAAAAAGAAAATTCTGATTTTTGATGATGATACAACGATTCTCGAAGTGATTACAATCATTTTTGAAGAGAATGGTTTTCAGGTGGAAATTTCGGAGACTTCCCACGATATTCTTGAACGGGTAGCCGATTACAGGCCCGATGTGATCCTTATGGATAACTGGATCCCGAAGATCGGAGGCGTGGAAGCCACCAGACTTCTGAAAAGTCATGAAGAATTCAGAAAAATCCCGGTTATTTATGTAACCGCCAATAACGATATCGTAGCATTGGCGAGGCAGGCACAGGCAGATGATTATGTGGCTAAGCCGTTTAACCTGGATGACCTTGAGGAGAAGGTTGCCAAATACATTTAAAAAAAATCCCGGCTAAAAAAGAGTGCCGGGATTTTTTATTATGCAAGTCCGATATTTCCGGGAGAAAATTTTTTCAGGGATCTGACTTTTTCCATGATGAATTCCGTGCTGCAGCGCTCATTGTTGATTTCTGTGATCAGTGACGCCAGGAACATCTTAAGACCGGGCTTTGACAGGATCTTTTCTGAAAAGGTTGCTGCAATAATGGTTTTCTTCGAAACAATATTCCGGGTAAATGTATATTCGCCTTTAAGGTCGATATCCATGTTGAACTGAAGTCTGATGCTCTGGGTCAGGTATTTTTTGATAAGATTTTTAATGGTAAGGGTATTACTGGTCATCACTTTGGTATTTACCTTTACTTATTGTAATTTCCATGCCATAGCTGATGATTTCCTGATTTATTTAAGCTGCATCCGGAATAATTCCATTCCGGATGCAACCGTCATGAAAACGGCATTGCCCAACAGTCTATTTTCCGCCGCCGCCGTCTTTTTCAACATCGGTTTTGATATTGGCTTTCACTTTCTGGTTTCCGAAACGTTTCACGAATGAGAGCGAAGCGCCGTACCAGTCCCATTGGGAAGACCGTCTGATCATTCCGGTAGCACTGTAGGTGGTGGCATCGTAATTCGGGCGCTGGAAAATGTTCATCAGCTGAAGGCTGACTTCCATCTGGGTCTTCGGAAAAATCTTGGTCGCCGAAATATTATGGAAGACATTCGGCTTGTTGGTATAGGAGTTTCCGTTATTCTGATTGGAAACCTCCACCCAGGCATTCAGGTTGATATTTTTATTAAACAGATTCGTATAGGAAAAGTTTCCGGATACGCTCAGGTAGTTGATGTGATTGGTCTCAGGCGACAGCCCGTTCCGGGTGTTGAAATCGGTGTTGTTGATGAAATACCAGCCCAGGCCGAGGTT
>JAKOOI010000384.1 GCA_022701475.1 Weeksellaceae bacterium | reverse complement strand
TGTCCTTGTCGCCGGAGTCCTGTTCAAGGAACCAGTGCCGGAGCCCCGCTTTCTCACGGGCGGCAAAGATTCGGGCAAAGTCAATGGTGCCGTTTCCGATTTCAGTAAAGTCCCGGGTGCCGGCTTTCATGTCCTTCACATGCCACAGCGGGAACCTGCCGGGATATTTTTCGAAATAGGAAAGCGGATCGAAACCGGCTTTGGCGATCCAGTAGAGGTCCAGCTCCATTTGGACCAGCTCCGGGGAAGTCCGGTTCAGGAGAAAATCATAGACGTTTCCGGAGCCGTCAAAATCTTCAAATTCAAAATCGTGGTTGTGGTAGGCAAACTGCAGGCCCGACTGCCGGGCCGTATCACCGGCGGTATTCAGGATGCCTGGGAGCTTCCTGTAATTTTCAGTCGTCCGTTCTTCAGGAAAGAGATAGGAGCAGACCATAAATTCCGTTCCGATGAATTCCAGGTCTTCAACGGTTTTCTCCCAGTTTTCCAGCAGGGTTCCGGGCTCGCGGCGGAGCATGCCGGTGGTGTGGTGGGAACTGATGACACGCTGACCGGTGTTCCTCAGGATCTGCCGGAATTCGTTCCGTGTTTTTCCGAAAAATGTACCGTTGTAGCCGTAAATCTCAAGGCCTGTGAAACCCATTGCAGCCAGTCTTTCAAGGGCTTTTTCAGGGTTTCCGGACATCGCGTCGCGGATGGTGTATAACTGGATGGCCAATGATGTGCTGTTTGTGGAATGATGATTTAAAATGCCGCAGGAGGACAGTCCCAGGAATCCCAGGGAACTTAATGCAAGAAACTCTTTCCTGTCCATTATAAAAAAGGTTTCATTTCATCTTCGATCTGCGTCCTCAGCTCCATCAGCCGGATGGCATACTTTTCCTTCTGGCGGTCTTCTTCGGTTTCAGGAATCCATTTGGGGACCGGAAGCTTTTTTCCGTTTTCGTCTACCGCAACAAACACGATGATGCAATGCGTTTTCTTATCGAAATCCGGCTGCTTCAGGTTCCTGGAAAAGACATTGATTGAGATATGCATGCTGGAAGAACCCGTGTAGATCACCTGCGCTTCCACCTTCACGATTTCCCCGATCTTGATCGGCTCATAAAAGCGGATCCCGCCCACATAAACGGTGACGGAATAGTTTCCGCTCCAGGTGGTGGCACAGGCATATCCTGCCTGGTCGATCCATTTCATCACGCTTCCTCCGTGTACGTTTCCGCCATAGTTGACATCGGAAGGCTCCGAAATGAACTGAAAGGTTACCGGCTTGTTCTCCATTTTTATAAAATTTGATTAAAGATATTTATAATTTTTAAAATGCGGGATTAAATCTTATTTTTGAAGCATCAAATACGGAGTATTTCCGTTTCAACACCTGAGAATTTCTTATATGAAGAAAGTATTTTACCTGAAGACCTGCGATACCTGCAGAAAGATCCTTGCCCGATTCGACCTTACCGGCTGGGACATCCGGGAAATCAAGAAAGAACCCGTGACTGAAGACGAACTTGCCAAAATGTATGAGAAAACAAATTCGTACGAAGCACTGTTCAGTAAAAAATCCACCCGGATCAAACAGAGAGGGCTGGATGTAAAAGCACTGACAGAGAATGATTTTAAAGATTTGCTGCTTGATCACTATTCGTTTCTGAAACGGCCGGTTTTCATAACGGATGAACGGATCTTCATAGGGAATGACAAAAAGAACCTGGAAGAGCTGGTGGTGTTTATGGACAGTATGCAAACCTCATAGTTTTTAAAACCTAAGGTTTTACAAGACTTTTATGCGATGAAAACACTTAATTTTTTAAGCTGGCTGACCGTGATTCTAAACGGATGTATTGTCATTGGTGCGGGGCACGGCATTGGCATCTTATTTATCTATGAAATTCTTGGCTTTAAGTTTATCTGGAAGGAGGATGTAGATCTCTTAGGATCTTATGATGACAGATTAGTACCCGTGGCGCTTATTTCATTCATCTGCCAGATATTGCTCTTGATAAGTTTATGGGCTAAACCATGGAAAACGAAGAAAATGCTTATTACGGTTTTCTGTTTGATCCTGGTATCGGCATTTCTTTTTCTGGTCAGGGATTTTCCCGAATCCGGGATCGATATGTTTTCATTGATAGGTGGAATTCCGTTTTCTATATCAGCGGTGATTTTATTAATCAGAGTGAATTTTATAATAAAGGAACGATAAATCTCATAAGCTTTTGAGATCAGCGACTGCCTTTTTACCCGGAGGGAAATTTTTTAATGGGAAACGACAAATCCGTCAGGTTTTTACTACGCGTGAGAAGCAATTCCTGATGATATTCAGTTCAAAGACAGACCGCATCCCAGCCCGGATAGGAACGGCATCCTTTTTTGTTTGTTAACCGACACTGGTTGTCAAGCCGAAAAGATGTAAAACAAAAAAGATACAGTGGATAGCCGGATTAAGCTCCTGAAAATCGATTTTTATCATACCATACTAAAGCAAAGGGCTCCGGAATTAAGGTATCCGGAGCCTTTTTATAAAATTGAAACCGTTTCATTTTTTACGCACGCTGTTGCCTACGCCGGTAGAAGATATGGCCGGTTTGCCGTTCTTATTGGGTGAAGTACTGTAGAAGATTTTGTTGTCGGTTCCTTCCACTGAAATCCGGGAAATTTTGTCAGTATAAACTGTATTTCCGGAGCCCGATACTTCCAGCCGTGAGATATATCCGTTGATGGTAATGATGTTCCTGACGCCTGAAATTACTGCCGTTCCTCCGTCTGAAGAATAGGTTTTTGTCTGCCCGACGCCGTCTACGGTGATGGTTCCGGCGCGCTGGCTGCCGGAACCTGCCTGGGCACTGGCGAAATGCATGCCGAATAAAAGAATTCCCAGGGCCGCTGCTTTTTTCATATTATTCATAGTGTATTTTTTACAAAAATGGGGTACAAGAAAAATGCCAGTTGCCGGCAAATGCAAAAAAAACCGTCCTGCGATGATGCAGGACGGTTTTCTATGATGGGTTTTCCGTCTATACAAAAGGAGCTTTCACCACTTGGGCCGGGATGTTTTTGTTTCTTACCTGGATGAAAATTTCAGAACCGATTTTGTAGTGAGGCTTGTCTACATACGCAAGACCCAAACCTACTTTTTTCATCGGCGACTGGGTACCGGAAGTTACTTTCCCGATCACGTTGCCTTCCGCATCCACCACAGGGTAGTCATGTCTTGGTACGCCTTTGTCGGTCAGTTCAAAACCAACCAGTTTTCTGGTAATGCCTTCTTCTTTTTGTTTCGCAAAAGTTTCTTTGGAAACAAAATCCTTATCGAATTTCGTGATCCATCCCAGTCCGGCTTCGATCGGGGAAGTGGTGTCGTCAATGTCGTTTCCGTAGAGGCAGAATCCTTTCTCCAGCCTTAATGTATCCCTGGCTGCCAGTCCGCAAGGGATAATGCCTTCCCCGGCTCCGGCCTCGATGATGGCGTCCCAGAGGGTTACCGCATCCTCATTCCTGAAATAGATTTCAAAGCCCCCGCTTCCGGTATAGCCCGTATTTGAGATGATGACATCCTGTACGCCTGCCACAGAACCAATGGTAAAGTTATAATAAGGGACTTCGGAAAGATTCGTTTCTGTCAGCTTCTGAAGGATTTCCGTAGCTTTCGGACCCTGAACGGCCAGCAATGACATCCCGTCTGAAGCGTTCGTCCTTGTTGCCCCGAAGGTATTGTATTTTGAAATGTGGTTCCAGTCTTTTTCTATGTTGGAAGCATTGACTACCACGAAGTATTTATCGTCCTCCATTTTGTAAACGATCAGGTCATCCACGATCCCGCCGTTTTCGTTCGGAAGGCATGAGTACTGTGCTTTTCCGTTTTCAAGGGCATCCACATTATTGGTGGTCACGTACTGCAGAAGTTCCCTGGAACCTGCGCCTTCGATGAAAAACTGCCCCATATGGGAAACATCGAAAAGGCCTGCTTTTTCCCGTACGGCAAAATGCTCTTCGGTAACTCCGGAATATTGTACAGGCATTTCAAATCCTGCGAACGGTACGATTTTAGCGCCTAACGATACATGCTTGTCGTACAATGCTGTTTTTTTCATGTTTACTTTTTATTTCTATTTTTTTATTTTTTTACCTGAAAGCTTTCAAAGGCTTCTTTAAAGAGTTTCATATAATTTCCGTTCCAGTATTTCTGCGCACAGTTGACGGAAATCAGGTAGAGGTCTTTGTCTTTCTGACAGACCTTTGTGAGCCAGACCAGTTTTTCCTTTTCATCATGGTATTCGTAAAAATATTCGGTATAGCCTTTTTTGCCGTTCCGGCTGGTTACCCTTTTTTCATCGTCGCCGGACTTATACAGGGCAAGGATGAATTTCCTGGTTTCCGTTTTGGGAAGGTTGAGGTCATGATATTCTGAAATGGTTACGGCCCCGATCTGGTTGGCCGGGAATATATTGATAATGCCACTGTCGTCGGTTACTTTCCAGTCTTTGGGATAGGCAATGGAATAGTTCGGGCTTTCATATAGGGTTACCGGCACTGATTGGGCAGTGACTGATAATGCTGTCATTAAAAACAGGAGGAACAGTAATTTTTTCATCGTTTCAGAGTTGGTGCTTGTATTCCTGCAGGATGATTTTGAACCATTCGGTAAAATCGTCAGGGTTTTCAGTCATTTCCCGGTCAAGTTCCTCGAAGGAGATGTACCGTACTTCTTCTACTTCGTCCTTATTCAGGTGGAATTCCGATTCGAAGATCCCTGTAAAGACGTGGTCGAGCTCATGTTCCCATAGCCCTTTTCCGACATCGGCTTTGTAGATAAAATCGAATTTTTCGGAAAGTTCCGCTTCAATGCCGAGTTCTTCCTTCAGCCTCCTTTGGGCACCATCCAGATAAGTTTCCCCGTTTCTCGGATGTGAGCAGACCGCGTTGGTCCATTTCTGCGGCGAATGGTATTTTCCGGAAGCTCTTTTCTGCAGCAGCATTTCCCCTTTG
>JAKOOI010000355.1 GCA_022701475.1 Weeksellaceae bacterium | reverse complement strand
ATTATTGATTTAATCTATTGATTTTTAAAATAATTTAAGCGAAATAAATAATATAAACCTTTTAAATTTAATTTATGTCACAATCGTACGAAGTTATTTTCGAAAACAACAAGAAATGGGTAGAGTCCAAAATCGGTGATAACCCAAGCTTCTTTGAAGAACTTGCAAAAACCCAGACCCCTGAATATCTTTATATCGGATGTTCAGACAGCAGGGCTACTGCAGAAGAACTGATGGGAGCAAAACCGGGGGAAGTATTCGTTCACAGAAACATTGCCAACGTAGTAAATTCGCTGGACATGAGCGCAACGGCCGTTATAGAATATGCGGTACAGCACCTTAAGGTAAAACACATCATTGTATGCGGACATTACAACTGCGGCGGGGTAAAAGCTGCGATGACGCCTCAGGATCTTGGCATTCTGAATCCATGGCTTAGAAACATCCGTGATGTCTACAGGATCCACCAGGCCGAACTGGACGCTATTGAAGATGAAGGGCAACGCTATGACAGGCTGGTAGAACTGAATGTCCTGGAGCAATGCATCAACGTTATCAAAATGGCTTGTGTACAGGAAAGATACATCCTTGAAGAGTATCCTATCGTACACGGTTGGGTTTTTGACCTGAGAACTGGTAAAATTATCGATCTTGAGATTGATTTTGAAAAGGTTTTGAAGGACATTCAGAAAATCTATAACCTCAGCGAAGATACCTGGGTGATGAGCAGAAGAAAAAACTGATTCTTCCAAACAATGAGTGCATGAAATTCTGGAGTATTATCACATTACTGCTTTTCCTTAACTTTACGGCTTTACCGGGTATGGCCGCTGTTTTCGGTTGGGATCTTACCAGGACCAATGTGGTCATTAATGAAGAAGAGCCGCATTCCCACTCAGCTTCTTTTATCCTGTATGAAAAGACACTTCCAAAGACACTGGATGTCTATGATTACCTGAAATTTTTTGAACCTTCTTTTGAAGCCCGTCCTTTTGTACTGATCGATGATTCTTTTCATCTTTCTCCTTTGCTTACCCTGTTTTCCCCGCCTCCGGAAGCTTAATTCACTTGTTTACACATTTTTTTCAACACACATTCCTGCCGGTTTTTGCGGTAGTAACGAATGGGTGTTCCCTATCCTATTTCCAATTCGTACAGGGACCGTCAGTGGTTGCCTGTACCATTCACAGCAAGTTTATCATGAAAAAAACATCATTCACAGAAGGAATCAAGGAGAATTTCCCTTCAGGGCTCGTTGTATTTCTCGTTGCACTTCCCCTATGCCTGGGAATTGCACTGGCTTCGGGGGCCCCGCCCCTTTCCGGCATCATTGCCGGCATTGTGGGCGGCCTGGTCACCGGCTCCATCAGTAATTCAAACATCTCGGTTTCCGGACCTGCGGCAGGATTAACAGCCATTGTGCTGACAGCCATTACGGAGCTGGGTGCTTTTAACATTTTCCTGTGTGCAGGGATTGTGGCCGGTATTATCCAGCTGATCCTGGGATTTGTAAGGGCAGGAAGCATTTCCAGCTATTTCCCCAATAATGTTATTGAAGGGATGCTGGCCGCTATCGGGATCATTATTATTTTAAAGCAGATCCCCCATGCCCTGGGATTTGACAGAGACTATGAAGGACACGAATCGATATTTGACAATGGCCTGAACTTCGGGTACTTCAAGGAGCTGTCCGAAGCCGTACATCCCGGAGCCATCCTGGTAACGGCCGTTTCCGTTGCCATTCTCATTGCCTGGGACCGGATCTATTTTCTGAGAAGAATAAAGATACTTCCCGGCGCATTGATTGCCGTAGTGGCAGGAATTGTACTGAACCAGATTTTCAGAATGACGGGAAGCTCACTGGCCATACAGCCACAGCATCTCGTTTCCCTACCGGTTCCGCAATCCTTTGAAGATTTCAGCCATCTGGTAACCCTGCCCGACTTCAACGGATTTATGAACCCAAAAGTATGGATTGCCGGGGCTACCATTGCCATTGTGGCATCCATTGAAACCCTGTTGTGTATCGAGGCATCCGACAGGCTGGATATGCAGAGAAGGATTACCGATACCAACCGGGAACTGAAAGCCCAGGGTATCGGAAACCTGATCAGCTCTTTTATCGGCGGCCTGCCCATGACTTCCGTAGTGGTGAGAAGTTCCGCCAATGCCAATGCAGGAGCCACTTCAAAGATTTCCACCATTATCCATGGGATACTCCTGCTGATTTGTGTGCTTTCTATTCCGGTGGTGCTGAATCTGATTCCGCTGGCCACACTGGCCTCAGTACTTATCCTGGTAGGTTATAAACTGGCAAAGCCGGCAACCTTCAGCCATTTCTGGCAGCTTGGGAAATTCCAGTTCATCCCTTTTATTGCTACTGTAGTGGCTGTAGTGGCTACAGACTTGCTGAAAGGTGTAGGCATCGGGCTGGCTATCTCTGTTTTCTATATTTTGCAGGGAAATATGAAACGGGCTTATTATTTAAGTAAAGAAAAACTGAACGAGGCAGACGGAATTACCATCAGGCTCGCAGAAGAAGTCTCTTTTCTGAATAAAGCAGCCATAAAGAAAACGTTGAAAAATATTCAGCCTAACTCCAGTGTGACCATCGATGCACGGGAAACCTCTTATATTGCCACCGATGTGCTGGAGATGATCCAGGATTTCGCCAACATCCGTGCAAAAGAAGAGGATATCCGGGTAGAGCTTCTGGGCTTTAAAACCTTATACCGGGATTATGAACAGAATGAAAACTCCCACATCCTGGTAACCCATACGAAGGCCATGTAAGCCCGTACAGATTTTATTGGTTCTGTACAGAAAAAACCGGATCAGCATACCGAAAGCCAGGCGGCCTGAAGTCTCCATATTTTCTATGCCGGTAAAAAACCGGCTGACAGAAATCATCACGGTTAAAATTATTATTGCATCAGAAGGCTACCTGCGACGGTGGCCTTTCTGTTTTTAATATGCTTATCTTAGCTGCCGGAAAGATCCGGAAAAATATATGAAAATAATATCCGCATTAGTGTTATCAGGAATAATGGTTCTGGCAACAGGAAAGTTAACGGCTCAGAAAAGCGTAAAAGATACGGCAGCCTATCTTAAAAGATTTGAAACCAACAGGGAGAAATATATCGGGAAACCTTTTTCACTGCTCCTGAAAGATATGGCTTTACTGCAGATCAGAAAAGCCAAGTCGGAGATCAGTGAAGATGCCGCCACTACATTGCTGACAACCCGTTTTCTGTTTTCAGATCAGGATATTGATGCTTCGCAGCAGCCGGCACTTGTGATCCGGTGGAAAGCAGACGATGCTCCGGTAGCTCCGCTTGAATTTATGGAGCAGGACCATCAGTACCGGTTTGCCGTAAGCGAACGGAATTTTTTTGAGAAAAAGATCATCCGGGACCTCACGGTAAAACAATAAGGACCTCCGAAGAGAATGCTGCACCTGATCCTCCGCTATTTCCCGTTAAAGGAAGACATCGTATTGCTGATTCCTGCAAAAACGAAAGACAGGCAGGCTTTGGAAAATGT
>JAKOOI010000304.1 GCA_022701475.1 Weeksellaceae bacterium | reverse complement strand
TTCACCGATCGCCAGTACGATGACGTCTGCTTTATTGGCAACATCTACTGCTTCTTTCAGTAAAGCTTCTTTTGAACGGTTGTCACGGTCGGTTTTTTTGCCGTGGGCTGCATAGATTTCTTCGAGTTTCGCATCGTAATCGATGTTGGCTCCTTTTGCCGAAAGGAATTTTACGTCTTTGCCATAGCTTGCCTGCAGGCCCTGCATTAAGTTGACGGAGATGGCGTGCTTGGTAGCTACGCTCCAGGTTCCGGCCATGTTCATCGAGTTGTTCACCAATGGTCCGATCACGGCAACGGTTCCTGATTTCTTCAGAGGCAGTACGTTGTTGTCGTTTTTCATCAGAACCATGGACTGGGCCGCTACGTTTCTGGCAATGTTCCGGTTTTCCATGCTGTATACTTCTTTTGCCGCCAGCCTGGCATCACCGTGTTTGTACGGATTGTCGAATAAACCTAAGTCGTATTTCGATTCAAGGACTCTTCTGGCCGCCATATCGATTTCCGCCTGGGTTACTTTTCCTTCCGCCAGCGATTTTTTCAGGGTAGTTAAAAAACCTTCGCCTACCATATCCATATCGACTCCGGCTTTCAGTGCCAAAGCGGAAACCTGCTGAAGATCGCCCATTCCGTGGTCTACCATTTCGTTGATCCCGGTATAATCGGTTACCACGAAGCCTTTGAATTTCCACTGGTTTCTCAGCACTTCCGTCTGCAGCCACCGGTTTCCGGTAGCCGGCACGCCGTCCACTTCATTGAACGAGGCCATTACTGAAGCAACTCCGGCATCTACTGCTGCTTTGTACGGCGGGAAATATTCGTTGTACATTCTTACATGGCTCATGTCCACGGTATTGTAATCTCTTCCAGCTTCCCCGGCACCGTAGAGTGCAAAGTGTTTTACACAGGCCAGGATGTTGGTTCCATTCGCCAGGTCTTTCCCCTGGTAACCGTACACCATATTTTTAGCAATTTCACTTCCCAGGTACGGATCTTCTCCGGAACCTTCGGAAACCCTGCCCCATCTCGGCTCGCGGGAGATGTCCACCATCGGTGAGAACGTCCAGTTGATTCCATCGGCCGCCGCTTCTTTCGCCGCTACCCTTGCGGATTGCTGCACCAGGTTCATATCCCATGAAGAAGCCAGTCCCAACGGAATCGGGAACGTGGTTTCATACCCGTGGATCACGTCCATCCCGAAGATCAAAGGAATTTTCAGGCGGCTGTTTTCCACCGCCACTTTCTGTACGGCTTTGATCTTGTCCGCCCCTTTTATGTTGAACAATCCTCCGACTAATCCCTGCTCTACTTTTTTACCGATATCGGAGCTTTTCGCCAGTCCGGTGGTAAAGTCGCCTGAGCTCGGTAAGTTCAGCTGGCCGATTTTTTCATCCAGCGTCATTTTGGCCAGCAGACTTTCAACAAAGGCTTTCTTTTTTGCCTGGTACTGCGCCGTCTGATACGACTGAACGGGCTTGTTTACCATTTCCTGCGCCGAAAACACAGGAGCCAGAGCCAGAGTGGCGATTACAATTAACTTTTTCATAAATCTATCTTCTTTAATTATAGTTTCTTTTTATTTTTTAAATGTGATGTTCGCTAAGTTACGTTTATATTGTTGTGAATATTTTTTGTTCGCAAGAGGTACTTTGATAAGCTCAGTATAAACTATTCACCCAGCAAATGATACAACGGTTTAATTTTATATTTTTAATTATTCTCTTTTCTTTTACTCAGCATCCACCGGTACAATTCCGGATTGGAATAGGTGGAATCCCAGGAATTATGGTTATCGTTAGGGAAAATGGTGAGCTCTGCCGAAGGATTTACCGGATGCAGTTTCTGGTAAAAATTGAAAGCATTTTCCGGAAGTACGACATCATCCATTCCACCGTGGAAAATTTTCATATTGAGGTTTTTGTACTGATGGATGTTGGCGTACATCACCCGGTCCGTTGGGGCACATACTGAAACTACCGCAGCAAACATTTCCGGGTGTTCCATCGCCAGCTTCAGCGTTCCCCATCCGCCCATGGAAAGGCCGGTAAGGTAGATCCTGGAAGCGTCCACTTTGTATTTGGACTGAATTTCTTTAATGAGATTGTAGACCGTTACCGTATCCCACCATGTATTTTCCGGGCACTGCGGTGCTAAGGTCGCTACCGGTTCCTTGATCAGGTTTTTATAGGTAAAAGGGCTGTGTGCTTTTACCATTTCCAGGTTGTTCCCTCTTTCACCCGAACCGTGAAGGAAGACGATCAGCGGAACATTTCCTTTGGCATTCTGCGGATAGTCCAGAATATAGGAGATCTTTTCCTGTCTTTTGGATTCTTTATTAAGCTCCGCCTTTATTTCCTGGGCGCTGATGCTTAGCGAAAGAGGCATAAGCAAGAATGGCAGATATTTCAGTTTCATTATCATTGTATTTCCTGTTTTGGCTGAAGTTATTTTTAATTTTGTCATGGTCTACCGACTTTCTGTATCCGGGAGAACGTTGATGAGCTGCTGGTATTTTTAGCCCCGATTGCAGCGGCTACCCCACAGCGAGCCTGAAAGGTGAGCGAGGAGTAATAGCGGAAAGCGGGAAACAGCTTCAAATTACTAAAAATTATTGTAATGGTTACCGGATGTTGTATTTTTCAGAGGTAAAGCTGAGCTTTTTCAGTCCGTTCTGAATTTCCGGGGCATTCATGAAGAGTTTCCAGAGAAACCCGGTCCTATAGTTTTCAATCATCGGGGCGATGGTTCCCTGGTCGATGGCCAGATATCTCGGCGTTGTCCAGTTGTCATAATGAATGGAATTGGCATCGTAAGGGCCTGCAGAGCCGATGAATTCGGGCTTTTGGGTGTATAGGAACCGTAAAAAATCCATCGATTCTTTCGGCGTGTACGGGAAGCTGCTCAAAGCTGCGGTCGGTGTGATCACACCACGGTCGTTTTGCGGGAAATGGGCATCATAACCGACGCCTCCATCCTGATTTCTGGAGTAACCGGCGGTTAGTCCCCAGTAGTCCGGCCCATAGCCTTTCCAGTGTTTCGGGTTTTCGACGCAGTATTTGTAATCGATAAGAACCTGATTCTTATTTAAATCAAAGTAATTTTTAATGAGTTTATCGGACAGGTTGGTCGGATCCAGGCCGATGTAAGAGTAATGGGCCCAGAAGAGCGGACCGCCGTATTCTTCGGCACCGTTGTGTTTTACATACATCGGGAGCCCGTATTTTTCTTTGTCTGAAAGATAGGTCCCGTTTCTTGTCCAGCCTTTGTAATAGGTTTCGGCGTCAATAGGATAGGTAGGTGATGAAGCCGCCAGAATGTAAGTGATGAGACATTCATTGTATCCCTGCAAAGGAAAATTCATTTCCCACTGATAATCAGGTGACCAGTGCCAGTACAGGACTTTTTCCCCGCCTTTGGTGTACCAGTTCCATTGGACGCCTTTCCACAGTTCGTCACATTTTTTGGCTAATACTTTCTCTTCAGCGTTTCCGTTTTTGAAATATTCACGAACCATCAGGATCCCGGAAGTGAGGAATGCGGTTTCCACCAGGTCGCCGCCGTTGTCTTTCTTTCCGAAAGGAACGGTTTTTCCTGTTTCGCCGTTGATCCAGTGGGACCAGGCTCCTTTGTGGCGGTCGGCTTTTGCGAGGAAATCCATCATGGTGGTCAACCGTTTCACTGCTTCTTTACGCGGTACAAATCCCCTCTCCACACCAACCAGGATGGTCGCCAATCCGAACCCGGAACCGCCAGTGGTCACTACGTGCTTATCGTTGTCCGGATAGATGTTGTCTTCAT
>JAKOOI010000288.1 GCA_022701475.1 Weeksellaceae bacterium | reverse complement strand
CACTGCCTGGTTTGATTTTCAGTATGCGGATATGGATGCGCCTCCGGGAACCGTGTTCAAGCCATTAAAAGACAATGAGATCCGGTATAACGGACAGCCGATTGCACTTGTAGTAGCTGAAAGCTTTGAAATGGCCCGTTATGCCGCAAAAAAGCTGCATATTGAGTATGAAGAGGATAAAGAATTCTATACGGATGCTTTAGCTCACCTGGACAAGGCAAGAGATCCTAAAAAAGGACTGGCGTCCATGCTGAAACCGCCGCCGCCGCCGCCAAAAGGGGATTTTGATAAAGCCTATGCGGATGCTTCCGTGAAAATCGACAGTACCTTCAAACACGGTACAGAGCATCATAATCCCATGGAGCTTTTTGCCTCAACAGTCATTTATGAAGGTGAAGGAAAGTTAAAGATTTACGATAAAACCCAGGGAACCATCAATTCCCAGATGTATGTGGCGAATGTTTTCGGATTGAAAATGAAAAACGTTCAGGTGATTTCCCCTTTTGTCGGCGGCGGGTTCGGTTCCGGCCTGCGGCCGCAGCACCAGCTGTTTATGGCGGTGATGGCTTCTCTTCATCTGAAGCGCAATGTAAGGGTAACCTTAGACAGGGCCCAGATGTATATGATCGGCCACCGTCCGCCTACTTTGCAGCATACGAAATTCGGGGCGGATAAAGACGGAAGGGTAAATGCCATTTTCCATGAAGCAGTGGGGGAGACCTCGCAGTTTGAGGATTATGTGGAAATTGTCGTAAACTGGGCCAATATGCTGTATCCGGCAGAAAACACCCAGCTGAACCATAAAATCGTACCCGTGGATGTTTACAGTCCGCTGGATATGCGGGCCCCGGGCGGAAGTACCGGGATGCATGCCATTGAAGTGACCATGGATGAGATTGCCTACGAATTGAACATCGATCCGGTAGAGCTAAGACTGATTAACTATACTGATGTTGACCATAGCAGTGAAAAGATTTATTCCAGCAAAGAGCTGAAAGAATGTTACCTGAGAGGAGCAAAACAGTTCGGATGGGATCAGCGTACTCCTGAACCGAGAAGCATGAATCGCGGCAATAAACTGGTAGGCTATGGAATGGCCACCGGAATGTGGGATGCCAACAGGCTGCTGGGCCGTGCGGAAGCAATTTTGCATCCGGACGGAAAGGTGGAAATAAAAAGTGCGGTAACCGATATCGGAACCGGAACCTTTACCATCATGACCCAGATTGCAGCGGATGAGCTGGGGCTACCGCTTGATAAGGTGGTGTTTTCTTACGCCGACAGCTCGATGCCTTTTGCCCCGATCCAGGGTGGTTCATTTACTACGGCAACCGTCGGTCCGGCCGTACAGGCAGCATGCCAGGCGCTGAACAAAAAGATTTATAAGAAAGCCCGGGCGATGAAGGATTCCGCATTGGCAGGTACCAAATTTAAAGAAGTCATCTGCAAAGACGGATTTGTGATCCATAAAGAAAACCCGGACATCAGAGTCAGTTACGAAGAAATACTGAAAGATAATGAAGGGCAGGTCATAAAAACCAAAAACTCGGCGATGCCGAATCCTTTAACTTCAGGAAAGAAAGCCAGTGCTGTACACAGTGCCGTTTTTGTGGAAGTGGAAGTGGATGAAGAACTGGGCACCATTGAAGTGAAGCGGGCTCTTACCGCTGTAGCTGCCGGAAGGATTATCAATCCGAAAACTGCTGAAAGCCAGCTGCTGGGGGGAATGATCTGGGGCATCAGCAAGGCGCTGCATGAGGAAACCATTGTGGATCACCGGTTAGGAAAGTACATGAATGATGATCTGGCAGAATACCATATCCCGGTGCATGCCGACATTCATGACCTGCAGGTCCTTTTTGTGGAGGAGCATGATGATTTCGTCAATGACCTTGGTGTAAAAGGGGTAGGCGAAATCGGCGGGGTAGGAATGCCGCCGGCAATCACCAATGCGATCTATCATGCCACAGGAAAGAGGATCTATGACCTTCCGATCCATTTTGATAAATTATTGTCGCTTTAAGCCTTATTTTAATTTTATAATGATACAGCTCCGGATAGCAACCTGCTACCGGAGCTGTTGTATGATGTTCCGTATCTTCATCAAAGCTGTATCAATTTCTTCTTTGGTATTGAACCTGCCCAGGCTGAAACGGATGGAGCTCAGTGCTTCCTCATCCGTTAAACCTAAAGCTTTCAGGACATGGGAAGGCTTTGCCGTTACCGACGAACAGGCAGAACCGCTGGATACGGAAATCGTTTTCAGTGCCATGATAAGCTGCTCGGAAAGGATACCCGGAAAACAGATGTTGCTGGTAGTGTGGATCCTCTTGTCAACGGATCCGTTGATAAAGCTGCCTTCCATAGACAAAAGTTCGTGTTCCAGGTAATTACGGAGTTCTTCTATACGGACCTGGTCCTGTTCCATTTCCTGTTGGGCTATCTCGCAGGCTTTGCCCAGTCCGATGATTCCCGGGACATTCAGTGTACCGCTGCGCCGGTTGTTCTGCTGTCCGCCGCCGGTGATCTGAGGAGTGAAATGATTTTTAATCCTGCCGGAGAGGTAAAGTGCGCCCGCACCTTTCGGGCCATAGAATTTGTGGGCGGAAAACGGCATCAGGTCAATCCCCAGTCCCTTTACATCAACCGGAATCTTTCCGACAGCCTGGGTGGCATCACAGAGGAGAAAAGCACCTTTGGCGTGAACGGTTTCACTGATTTTCCTGATGTCCTGAAGGGTTCCGGTTTCATTATTTGCCATCATGATGTTTACCATCAGCGTATTTTCCGAAACGGCATCGTTCAGCGCCTGAAAGTCGATCAGTCCATCCCTGTGCACCGGAACAAGGGTTTGGGTATAATTTCCGGTTCGGGTAAGACCGGCTGCGGTATCCAGGACGGCCTGATGTTCAGTGGATGCCGTCACGAAATGATTACGGTTGCCGTTTGAAATCCCGCGCAGGGCCAGGTTGATCGCTTCGGTAGCGCCTGAAGTAAAAACAAGCTCCTCCGGCCGTGCCCCGATAAGTTCAGCAACCTGCCAGGCTGCATTTTCCACGTGCTCATGAACAGTGAAACCGGCCAGATGGCTGCTTCCTGCGTTTTCATAGGTTTCGGTGAAAAAAGGGAGCATGGCCTGGAGCACGCGTTCATCCATACGGGTCGAAGCATTGTTATCGAGATAAATTTTTCCGGTAGTGCTCATGAAAAGTTTTCTTTAATTTGATTAAATATGATTGGTCTATTAAAAATACGAAAATGATTCCGGACTGCCCGTTTTTAACCCTGAATAAATACCCCGCAGAAAATAAACAGACGTAAGAGAATCGACAGAAGGATAAACAGAACGGTCTTCCCTTTGACAAAAAATATCTTTATAGCGTATATAAAATGAAAGCAGGATCTGATGATGGGCCATCTTATTTTAATAAAGCAGAGTAAATTGACAGAGCGGTTGATTGGTTGGAATTATCATCAAACGAACTCGCCGTATTTAATGTGGGTTTGATGTAATGTGAATTCGATGATATTAAATTGTTTAAATATTTTATGTAAAATATAGGGCAGAAAATCGGTTATGGCTTTCTAAGCAGAATCATTTTTTCAGGAAAATAATATGATCATTTCCCAGGAAGACTGCTGACCGTTATTCGGGCTTCCTCCTTCCGGTCTTTTTAATCCGGTCACAAATTTGAGTTCACGATAAATGAGTTGCATCAGTCAATACTGTCTGGCTTCAGTCTGACATCTTGAAATAATTGAATAATACATTGATGAATTTTAAAATTCTGATTGTAAGGCAGTAGTAAAAAGCTGATTGCAAAAAACCACTTACGCCCATCCGGATCACATCCATATTCTTTTCGGCTATAAAAATCTGCAGATTATGATTCCGGGATTAATGAAAACCGTGAAAATAGAATCTGCAAATTCTATTAATGAAAAGAGATGATGCCGGGGGAATTTTCATGGCAGGAAGGATATGGTATTTTTTATTATGCTAAAAGCCAGAAAGATAAATTTTTAAATTATATTTTAAACCAGGAAAAGCACCATTCAGAGAAAAGTTTTAGAGAAGAATATGCGGAAATGCTGTAAGCTTTTGAAATTGAATGTACATATGAATGCCTTTTTGAATTTTATGATGCAGCGAGATAGCATTCTTCCGGAATGCCGACTCTTTTAGGAATAATGATCTGCACAGATATGATTCCTCTGGAATCACTACAGGTTATGAAAAAGAGAATGGAATATGCGTCTGAAATATTCTGGACTTCTGGATATTTAAAGTCAGGGCGAACGCACGGGATTTTACATTACTAATGATCAGCAATTTGTAACTAAACTTGGTTTCATATTCATTACATGTAGAAAAATTAAGCAATTGATTTACAGTTTTTAAATTCCTGAAAAATTTAAAAATTCCGATTTCATGCGTTTACCTCTGGAAAGCCAACCTCATGCGTCCGGTAAAATTTTCAAAACTTCCCATATCATCCATCATCCACCACTCATCATCCATAACTCATAACTCATCATCCGTAACCAAGAGCAAACGTCCGTAAAACTTCCTTATTTCAGTTCTTTCTCTGCTGTTCGGTAAGGTTACCCATTTCATTATTCTGTATTTTTTCTTTACATTAGGAGCCGATAATCACAGACTATGAGAGACCTTATATTTCCCAAGCTGGAAGCGGCGAGAAAAGAGCTGCTGGATCTTGGGATGCGCAATACCTTACTGAACTATAAAGTGCCGAAAGCCCGTGGGCTGCAGATTGTACAGGAGCAGTCGGCTTCTATTTACCGGATCCTGGTAAAGCAGAACAAAGCCATGACTTTTCTGGGAAGGCCCGGTAAAAAGGAAACGGAGGATGAAGAGGAAATGCCAGAGCTGCCGCCGCTCACAGAAGATGAACTTCAGGAAGCCTACAATGATACCCGGCTCCAGACCAACGAATCCGAGCAGAAACTCCAGGCCAGAATCCTCAATACCTATTATGCAGCCCGGACAAGCCTGGAAGAACAGGGCGTGAATACCCTGTTCCTGTCCCTGGGGATGCTCAGCTGGTTTGAAAAAGGCAATGATAAGGAAGTGAGGAAAGCACCGCTGATCCTGGTTCCGGTAACCCTGGAGCGGTCAAGTGCGGGCGAGCGATTCAGGCTGAGGTATACCGGCGGAGAAATCGGGACCAATTTATCCCTGCAGGCCAAAATGATGGCCGATTTCAATATCAGCATTCCCGGCATTCCTGAAGAGGAAGACCTGGATAGTACAGCCTATTTCAATCTCATCCGGGAACATATCACCCATATGGAAAACTGGGAAGTGGAAGCCGATGCCATTGAACTGGGCTTTTTCTCCTTCGGCAAGTTCATGATTTACCATGACCTTGATACCTCCGGATGGCCGGAACCTAAAAATCCTGCTGACCATCCCATCCTGCAGTCCCTATTCGGGACCGGTTTCACAGAGCCCCAGCCTGCGGTAGGAGAAGAACACAAACTGGATCAGGAAACGGATGCCGGTCAGCTGATGCAGGTAGTGGATGCCGACAGTTCGCAGGTAATCGCCATGCTCGCCGTACATGAAGGCCGGAATATGGTGATCCAGGGGCCTCCCGGAACCGGAAAATCCCAGACCATTACCAACCTGATTGCCGATGCCGTCGGAAACGGTAAGAAAGTATTGTTTGTGGCCGAAAAGATGGCGGCTCTTGAGGTGGTGAAAAGAAGGCTGGACAGCATCGGGCTAGGGGAAGCCTGCCTGGAGCTCCACAGCCATAAGGCCAATAAACGGGAACTTCATGCCGAATTAAAGCGTATCCTGGAGCTGGGGAAGCCCGCCGTTGCCCATCTGGAAGAAGAAATCCGGCTGCTGGAACCAGTCACACAGGAACTGAATGCGTATGCGGATGAAATGAACCGCAATGCCGGGCAAAGCGGCATTTCCGTACACGATGTCATAGGCCATCTGCTCAGGATCTCCGCTGAAAACGGAGGATATAAATTTCCTGTCATTGCCATCAGTTCTCTATCTTCCCTGGATGCGGCGCGGATGACGGATCTGGAAAGGGCTGCCGGGCAGGTCCAGGCAAGGCTCAACAGCATAGGGCCGCCGGAAAAGCTGGTGTTTTACGGAACGGGTTTAACGGTTTTCCTTCCTAAAGATGAAGAACTTGCCGGCGGGCTGTTATCGGATGCTGCCCGGATTACCGGTAACCTGATGCAGGCTTCGGAAACCCTTAGCCGATCGATGTAATTTCCGGTACCTGTGGATGAGGCCGAAGTAAAAAAACTGGTACAGACTGCAGACTGGGCTGTAAAAAACCCCGGAACCGGTTCGATGTCCGTGGCAGACGGCGCATGGCTCAACAATCAGGCGGATATTGCAGAAACCATCAGCACAGGGAGCAAGCTGACTGAAATCCACCGTAGATACGATCCGGTTTTCATTCCGGAAGCGTGGGGCCAGGAAATGCTGGAAATCAGGCAGAACCTGATGGCGCACGGATCTAAATGGTATAAATTCCTGATCGGGGATTATAAGAAAAGTGTGAAAAAACTGGCCACTTTCCTGAATGCCGCTATGCCGGACAGCCTGGAACAAAAGCTGGAACTGGTAAACATTGTAATGGAGGAAAAGAGGCTCTCGGCAGCACTGCAGTCGTTCAATGCGTTGGGAGAACGGCTGTTCCGGCAGCACTGGCAACAACAGAGATCCGACTGGGCGTTGCTGAAAAATGCAGCAGACTATCTGCAGGCAGTTCATACGCACATCGGAAAAGGCGTGATCCGGCCGGAAATTATTGAGCTGCTGCAGAAAAACAGGGATACCGTAACGATCCGTCAGCATAAAGAAAATACCGCCGCTCTTCTGAATGAACAGGAAAAAGCGTTCCGGGCCTTGTTTCAGCACCTGGATTTCAGCGGAAACGGAATTGAGAATTTTAAGCTGACGGCACAGGTTTCCGTGCTTAACAGGTGGAAGGAACAGCTGCCGGAAATGCATAAAGCCGTTCAGTGGAACGTGCTCAAGGAAACGACGCAGCAGCAGGGTGCCGGATTCCTGATCAAGGCAGTGGAAAACTGGAATGATGCCGGCCTGTACCTGAAAACGGCTTTGCAGAAAACCTGGTATGATTACCTCCTGGAGCAGGCGATGCTGAACAGTACGGAACTCCGGAAATTCGAACGGTCTACCCACGAGGAAACCATTGCCGCTTTCCGCAGGATGGATGTGCTGAAGCAGTATTACAACCGGGCCAGAGTAGCCCTGAAACACTGGGAAGGCGTACCGAAGCAGGAAGGCGGCGGACAGATCAATATCCTGAAGAGCGAGTTCAACCGTAAGGCGAGGCATATGCCGGTGCGGAAACTGATGCAGGAAGCGGGGCTGGCCATACAGGCCATTAAGCCGGTGATGATGATGAGCCCGATGTCCATTGCCGGTTTCCTGCCGCCGGACAGTATCGGTTTCGATCTGGTGATCTTCGATGAGGCCAGCCAGGTAAGGCCGGTAGACGCGCTGGGTGCCATCCTGAGAGGGAAGCAGATCGTTGTCGTAGGGGATACCCTCCAGATGCCGCCGACCAGCTTTTTCGATAAACTGAATACCGATACGGAAGATGAAGACAACGTTACTGCCGACATGCAGAGCATCCTCGGAATGTGTGATGCCCAGGGAGCACCGCAGCGGATGCTCCGCTGGCACTACCGCAGCCGCCACGAATCGCTGATCAGCCTTTCCAACCAGGAATTTTATGAAAACAGGCTGGTGATTTTCCCGAGTCCGGGATCAAAAACCAGAATGGGGCTGGCTTTTAATCATCTGCCGGATACGTTTTATGATAAAGGGAAAACCCGCACCAATCCTAAGGAAGCTGAAGAAGTGGCGGATGCCGTTATCCGGCATGCCCTCGCCAGCCCTAAGCTGAGTCTTGGCGTGGTGGCCTTCAGCACTTCCCAGATGCAGGCCATACAGAATGCTATTGAAATCCGGAGGCGGAAAAACCCGGAAACGGAAAACTTTTTCAGGGATCATACCGACGAACCGTTTTTCGTAAAAAACCTGGAAAATGTACAGGGTGATGAAAGGGATGTCATCTTCATCAGCATCGGGTACGGAAGGACTGAAGACGGGAAGGTGCCGATGAGCTTCGGGCCGCTGAACAATGAAGGCGGGGAGCGCAGGCTGAACGTGCTTATCACCCGGGCCAAAAGGCGCTGCGAAGTGTTTACCAATATTACGGCCGCCGATATGGTCATTGGTCCTGCTGCAAAATTCGGGATCCGGGCCCTGAAGAGTTTTCTCTACTTTGCCGAACACGGAAAATTTGAAAACCATCACGATGACCAGCCTGATCAGCCCCGGCCTTTTGAAACCATGGTAGCTGAAACACTGAGGAAGGAAGGATTTACCGTGCGTGAAAAAGTAGGCTCCGCAGGGTTTTATATTGATCTGGCCATTACCGATCCGGACCATCCGGGAAGGTATCTGCTGGGAATTACCTGTGACGGAAAATCGTATCATCAGGCCCAGTCGGCGCGCGACAGGGACCGGCTGAGGACTTCAGTACTGGAAGGCATGGGCTGGAATCTCCTGCATCTGTGGAGCCTCGACTGGTTCAGGAACCCGGCTGCAGAAATACAGCTCATCCGCGATGCCGTGGAAAAAGCAAAAACCCAGGCAGAGCGTAACGACAGCATGGAAGAAGAGCTGGCTGCAGAACTCAGGAATATGGTTCGCGAAGCGCCCGTGGACCTACCGGAAACCGCTTATCCTGAGTATGAGCCGGCCGTGTTGCCAGCGGAAATCGCAGGCCAGGAGCTTCACCTGTTCCCTGTGGGGAAACTCAGCGGATGGATCTGCGAGGTGGTAAAGGCGGAAAGCCCGGTCCATTTTGAGGAAGTGGCGAGGAGAATGGCGGATGCCAACGGAATTTCCAAGATCGGAAGCAGGGTGCGTGCGGTTATAACTGAGGCAGTGGAGTATGCGGTGAATAATACATGGGTAATCAGGAAAGGGGATTTCCTCTGGGATCCTGAACAGGCCACGGCCATGGTAAGGAGACGATCAGGCCTTCCGTCAGGTTCCCGGAAGATCGGTTTTATAGCACCTGAAGAAATCAGCCTGGTTATAGAGAAAGTGGTAACCGATTCTGTCGCGATACAGCCGGAAAGCCTTGTTCCGATGGTAGCCCGGGTGTTCGGCTTCTCAAGAGTCACTGAAGAGATCAGGAAATACATCAGTGAAGCAGTCGGGTTCAGTATTGAAAACGGATCTGTTTACCAGGAAGGGCTATTTCTGAAAACGGCTTCTGATACCGGCCAACAATAAAAGAATCAGAAGTACTGTTCCTGCCCATGCCAGATTAATAATTCAGCCGCCGATGATGGTTATCAAAGGCGGCTTTTGTAATTTTGCCCACATCCGAAATTATTTCGGAGGATTAAAAAATCAGAAGGATTGATCTTTTATGAATTGAATTTAAGCCAAAAAATAGCAGTCCCCGTTTTTTATCTGCGGCTGTAAAAAATGCAGTATCGGATTGATTGATCATAATTAATTAGCATTCAAAGGATACAGAAAAAAATGATTTTTGTCATTTATTAAATCAATAACAGGATGAAAGGTACCACAAAAGCACCACCGTTTTGTGAAAAAACATTGGATTAAATATCAAAATATATGCCATAGAGGTAAATTAAAACAGGATTTGTATCAAATAAGCAGTCGTAAAATTAGAGTTAATATCATAAATTAGTGAAATATTTACCGCTTAAAGCGTTGATAAATAGCAATTTGGACATTTGCAAAAAAGTTTTATATTTGCAGCCGGAAACAGGTTATTAAACGATCCGTCATGAAAAAAATACTATCTCCTATTGCGGTTTTTATCATCACTACAGCTTCGTATGCTCAAGTAGGGAATGTAGGAATAAATACAGCAAAGCCCCGTGAAAAACTCGAAGTGGCCGGGACTTACAAATCCCAGAAAATCATCACCGGTACCACACCGGCCATTACGGCAACCGAAAAAGACCGTTACCTGTTGCTGAGCCACAGCATCGCAGACAATACCGTAAAAAAGATCAATCCGGGACAGGCCAACTCTCCGGGAATCGCCAGCATTGTTACTTATTCCCTGAATAATGTGAACGGCGACTGGGTAGAAAACTTCAATACAAAGATCAATTCAGATGAGTATTCCCTGATGGTACTTTCGGCCTATTTCGATCGCCCGTTAATGGGATCCGTAATTGCCATCCCTTCTTACGGCGTGAAAAGCGTAAATAACGAATGGCAGATCTATGCGGATTATTCCATGCTTTCATCTCAGACTAACGGTACCTGGACCATCGTCTGTGCCGTCTATCCCAAAACCTATGTGAAAATTTTCCCGGAACGCGGGCCTTTTAACCTGAACAATACCACCACCGGATCAGATACTGCTCCGATTCTCCCATAAAATAAAAATATCATGAAAAAGAATCTTTTACTGATCGCTTTATCGTTCTCAACAGCGGCTTTGGCGCAGGTTGGAATAGGAGTGGCCTCACCGGTTGAAAAACTGGAAGTGGCCGGAAATGCAGTGCTGGACCAGTCGGTTACCATCGATCCGGTAGACTATGTCAACAATCCGTCCGGATTTACCATCATCGGTACAGACCCTTTATCTGCCGGCGAAGGCGGAAAAGTGCTTTCCGTAGAGACCCTTTATACGCCGCTGATCGTGCAGCCTTATTCCATTACCAACATTTACCGGGACGACCTTAATAATGTCAACCTGAATATTCCTACGGATAAATATTTTGTCACTATTGCCAACTTCGAAGCGGTTCCGGCTGCCGGAAACAATGGGATCTATTCCCCTCTCGCCAGCCCGGATGCCAATACCACCAACAGGGGCCGTTTTGTTATCAGGGCATTTGAATCCAACAATACATGGCATGTGAATATCGGGTATCCTGTCCTGAATACCGAAAATACCACGGACCGTTATACCTATAATTTTGATATCGTCATTTATTCCAAGCGGTTTTTTAAAAACCTGGGAACCATAAACGTGGATTTTAACGGAAATAATAATGCAACCGCTGCTTCCGCACCGGACGGAATCTAAAAAAAATTATCTGTCATGAAAAATATTTTAGCCATAGCCGCTCTTTTTGCCAATGCTTTACTGTTGACCGCACAGATCAATGGCGTAGGAATAGGTACCAATACGCCGACCCATACCCTGGAAGTGAACGGGAACATGAAGCTCAGCGGCAACCTCTATCTTGAAAATCCCGGAAATTATACAGGAAAAGCATCCGGATCTTACCTTCTGGTACGCGACAACAGTGATAAAGTCATCAAGAGATATGTGCCTGCAACATCAGCCTACAGTGCCATCAACAGTACGGTGTATTTTATCAACAACATCAGCACCAGCGGGGTTACCGATTTCG
>JAKOOI010000285.1 GCA_022701475.1 Weeksellaceae bacterium | reverse complement strand
TCCTGAGCGGGATGCAGCTCCTCACCATTATCGTGGGAACCCTGACCATCCTTGCCGGGGTTATTGCCATTTCCAACATCCTGCTGATTACGGTAAAAGAAAGAACCAAAGAAATCGGGATCCGGCGTGCCCTGGGAGCGAAACCTTCCGAGGTACGGAACCAGATCCTGCTGGAAAGCGTAGTCATCACGCTTTCATCGGGGCTCCTCGGCTTTATGTTCGGGATTTTCGTCCTGATGATTTTAAATATGCTGACCGAAGGACAGGACTCATTTCCTTTTTATAATCCCAGCGTGAATTACGGCAATGTCTTTGCCGCCATGGCCGTTATGGTGATCCTGGGGCTCATCATCGGGATGATTCCGGCGCAGAGGGCAGTAAAGATACGTCCGATCGAAGCGTTAAGAACAGAATAACAATACAATTGAAAAATAAACTATACATATGAAAAAGAAATTCACTTGGAAAAAAGCCGTTTATATCGTTTTGGGGCTTTTGTTTGCGGTGGCTTTATTCTCGGGGATCAGGTATATGGTCAGCTCGAATTCGAAACAGAGTGAAGCGTTCCTCACACGGCGGCCGACCATACAGAATATGGACGATAAGGTAATGGCTACCGGTAAAATCATTCCGAAAGAAGAAATCGAGATCAAGCCCAATATTGCCGGGATCATCGATAAGATTCTTGTGGATGAAGGCGACAGGGTAGAGGCCGGCCAGCTGATTGCCACGGTAAGGATCGTGCCGAACCTTGCGGAAGTGAATAATGCCCAGCAGAGCGTTCAGAACGCCCAGCTCCAGATCAGCAATGCCAAAATGAACGTGGAAAATATGCGGAACCAGTATGCCATGCAGGAAAAACTGTATAAGCAGGGGGTAATATCGAAGCAGGAATACCTGAATTCCCAGCAGCAGCTGTACACGCAGCAACAGGCCCTTAAAAATGCCAGCCAGCAGCTGGTAACGGCCCGTAAAACCTTACAGATCGCCAAGACAGGGGCTACCCCGGAACTCCAGGGACTGGCAACAACGCAGATCCGCTCCAAAGCTTCGGGAACCGTACTGGAAGTCCCGGTAAAGGTGGGGAGCCAGGTGATTGAAGCCAACTCATTCAATGCCGGAACCACGATCTGCTCCATTGCCAACCTCAATTCGTTGATTTTCCAGGGGGAAATCGATGAAGCGCAGGCCGGCAAGCTGAAACAGGGAATGGAAATGAACATCGTTATCGGAGCCCTTCAGAACAAAACATTCCCGGGAAAGCTGACCATGATCGCCCCGAAAGGGAAAGACAATAACGGAACCATCAAATTCCCGGTAGAAGGCGATGTTTACAACCCGGACAACGAATACATCAGAGCCGGATTTTCTGCTAACGGCGAAATTGTGCTGAGCTCGAAGAAAAATGCCCTGCTGCTGGACGAATCCCTGGTACAGTATGAAAAGAAAAACGGGAAAGACATCCCTTTTGTGGAAGCAAAGCAGAAAGACGGTACATTTAAAAAGGTGTATGTGAAACTGGGAGCCAGCGACGGAATCAATGTGCAGGTGCTTCCGGGGTCGCAGATCACAAAAGATTCGGAAATTAAAGTCTGGAACCCTTCGGATAAAGACAAGGAAGAGCTGAAAGAAAAATCAAAAAAATAATAAACTGAATTATACGTTGTACAACGGAAGTCCCGGGAATTTTTTTCCGGGATTTTTTATGGACCGGCAGCAGATGCCTGTTGTCTATACATCTGGAAAATAATACTACATTTGTGTATTGAAATATGAAATCGTATGTGCAGGTATTCCGGAAGGACCTACAAACAGCATTACGCCTGTTTCCGATGCCGAAAATCGTTTAAACAAAGCAGTCTGTACGATATCCGTGCAAGGCTGAGAAAAGAACTTACCGGAGTTTCCACAGGCAAAAGAGAAAGCATTCTTTACAGGAAAGAAGATGCCGGGCTTGAGGAAGCCATGGACAGAATGGAAAACCGTTCTGTAAAATGTCCTGAATGCGGCAGCCTGATGGCAGATCTGGGGTATGATTTCAAAGCTCCCAGAAAGACGGCTGTAAAAGAATGGAGCATCATCGAAAGCCTGTACAGGACCGGTAAAAGTTTCTATAGCTGCGGCTGTAGCGGCATTGGCTATATCCCGCAGAATGAGAACGATTATAAAGAGTATCTCAAAGAAAAACTTGAAAGATACAGGAGCCGCCTGGCAGACTGCCGGCAGATGAATGAAGCTGAACTTCCTGATAAAAAAGAAAGAATCAGGTATTGGTCCGGAAAAATTTCAATAGTGGCAAAAGAAATGGAATTTCAGGATTTCAAAGCCGGATCACCGGATCAGCCCAACCGTCTTCCGTTCATTTCCTGTCGGGTTTTCTTGCGGTTGAAGGTTTCCGGAAATAATACAAACGAATGCCTCTGCCCTGTTTTCGTTAGTCTTTCTCCTGTTAAAAAATTACAATCGTAATCATACCGCACAGGTAATTTTGTTGTTAGCTTTGTGATACATCAATAAGGAATTATGGAGAATGCACTGGATGTCATCATCATCGGAGGAAGCTATGCCGGAATGTCTGCGGCTATGTCACTGGGAAGATCATTGCGGGAAGTCCTGGTTCTTGACAGCGGAAAGCCCTGTAACCGCCGCACCCCGTATTCCCATAACTTCCTTACCCAGGACGGGAAAACGCCCGGTGAAATTTCCGGGATTTCGAGGGAACAGGTCATGAAATACGGTACGGTAAAATTCCGCCAGGCAGCTGCCGTAAGGATTTCCGGACATCCGGAAGGTTTTGAGGTGGAAACCGGTAACGGTGAATTCCTGACTGCCCGGAAAATCATCCTGGCTTCAGGAGTGAAAGACATCTGTCCTCAAATACCGGGATTCGCAGCATGCTGGGGAATATCCGTTATTCACTGTCCTTATTGCCACGGCTATGAAATAAGGAACAAGG
>JAKOOI010000266.1 GCA_022701475.1 Weeksellaceae bacterium | reverse complement strand
AAATATTTTGCTGCGTACGAAAAAGAATTATTTTTGCATTACTAATAAACTGAATTGAAGAAAATTGTCATTTTTTCATTATTTCTGTCAGGAATTGTTTCTTATGCACAAACAGGAACGAATGTTTTCCCGTTTCTGAATCTTCCCGTTTCTGCCAGACAGGCAGCTTTGGGAGGTGATGCCATTTCCATCAGAGATCGTGATGTATCCTTTGCTATTGCAAACCCGTCTTTACTGAACAAGGATTCCCATAATCAGCTTTCCGTAAATGCCACGGCTTATCTTGCAGACTCCAAATACGGAACGATTGCTTATGCCAAAGATTTCGAAAACGGCCATATGGCAACCATTAATGCCCGGTACATGAGCTATGGCGATATCCCCAGAACGGACGACAGCGGTTTTGAAAACGGGACTTTCAATGCTTCTGACGTCTCCGTAGGCGCAGGATATGCGTACCAGTTCGAGGAAGACTGGACGATCGGCGGAGGGCTCAACTTCATTACTTCCAAGATAGACAATTATACTTCTTCCGCAGTAGCCGGGAATGCAGGAATTACCTATCATAACAGGAAAAATAAGGAAACAGCTTCCCTGGTCCTCAGGAATTTCGGATACCAGCTCAAATCGTTTAACGGGACCCGCGAAAACCTGCCTTTCAGAATCGATCTGGGTTATACCAGAACCCTGACCGCTATTCCGCTGGCAGTCACCCTGACGGTACATGATCTGCAGGAATTCAATATCTCCTCTCCATACAATGTGAATGGCCAGGAAATCAATATAGGAAGAAAGATTGCCGACCACTTTTCCGTGGGCGCCGAGCTTTTTCCGGAAAAGGGTTTCAACATCAGGCTCGGATATAATGTAAAAAGGGGAAATGAGCTTGCTGTGGCAGAACAGAGAAACTTTTCCGGAATTTCAGCTGGTTTCGGGATCAGGCTTTCCAGATTCCGGATAGATTACGCCCATGTCCGGTATCACAACGCTTCCAATGTCAACCAGATCGGCATTTCGGTGGATCTCAACAGCCGGGCCGGCGAATAGCAGAACAAAGTGCACGTCATAAAAAATAAAAAGGAACCTTAAGAAAAATTCTTGGGGTTTCTTGTTTTGTAAGAAAAAATTTTGAAATTTGCGTTATGAAAAAACCTGTCATTGCGATCGACGGCTATTCTTCCACCGGGAAAAGTTCGATCTCCAAAATTATTGCTGAACAGCTGGGCCTCATTCATCTGGATACCGGCGCACTGTACAGAGGGGTTACCTGGTTTGCCCTGCAGAATTGTACCCGTGCGGACGGAGCCATAGACCTTCAGACCCTTTTCCGTTCTTTTGACCGGATTGAACTGGAATTTAAAAACGATAACGGAGAACTGATTCTCTTCCTTAACCATATTGACATATCGAAAGCCATAAGGACCCATGAAGTGTCTGCAAATGTCAGCTTTATTGCCAAGCAGAAAGAGGTCCGGGATTTCCTTTTGCAGTCCCAGCGTTCCCTTGCCGAAAAAGGCGGCATTATTATGGACGGCCGCGATATCGGGACCGTAGTGCTGCCCGATGCCGACTATAAATTTTTCATGACGGCCAGTATCGAGGAAAGGACAAAAAGGCGGTATCAGGAACTGATCAGTTTAGGCATCCGGGCCGATAAACAAGAGGTGCAGGAAAACCTTCTGGTCCGGGACAAGATTGACAGTGAACGTGAAATTGCTCCGCTGAAACAGGCTGATGATGCTATTGTAATTGACAATAGCGAGCTTTCCAGGCAGCAGACCATTGACCTTATTTTATCTCACCTGCATAAGATTTAGCATTTTTTGCAGCAGCAAAGCCATTTTTGGTATATTAATTGCAGACTTCCTAGCAAGTAAAAGCTAGTATTTATTAACTATTAAAAAAAACGAAAATGTCTAAGAAAAACAATACAGCCGGCGTTCTGGCAGGTTTGCTTGCAGGTGCCGCAGCGGGTGTGATTTTAGGAATGCTTTATGCTCCGGAAGAAGGAAAGGAAACCAGAAAGAAAATCAAGACAAAGGCCAATGATATTAAAGATCAGGCTAAAAACAAGTACGGGGAAGTTTCTGAAAAAGTAAAAGACCAGTACGGAAATATCTCTTCCACTTTCAAAGAAACGGCAAATAGCGTAGCGCATACCGTAAAAGACGGTTATGACAAATACAAGGATCAGATCGTTTCAAAAACTGCAGACGCAGTGAAGAACGTAGAATCTGAGCTGAATGATCTAAAATAAATGATTTATTTTTTAGGTAAATTATGAAAAGGAACTTTATCAAAGAAAGTTCCTTTTTTTATAACTTTAAAGAAAAACAATGATTGAAACTGTCAAAGAATATGTATCCAAAAGGATTGATCTCCTGAAAATTGAAGCTACGGAAAAATCATCCCTTTCAGCCGGAGTAATTACCTACCTTGTCCTGATGGTGGTGGCTTTCAGTTTTTTTATTATTTTGTTCAATTTCGGGATTGCCTTTTTGATTGGTGAAGCACTGGGAAATCATTCTTACGGATTCCTTATCGTCTCCGGCTTTTATCTTCTGATCATGATTATTATTATGATCTGTAAGAAACGGGTTGTTAATTTCGTAGCAGACCAGGTTATTAAATTTTTAAATCATTAAACAATGGGCAGAAAATACGAAAGCTTAGATGAACTGAGAAGAAAGAAAAAACTGCTGAAACAGGAAATTGAGGGTATGGAGGAACTTCTTACCTTCAAAAATACCAAGGAAAGTTTAAGCGCTTTTACCAATGGCCTTACCGATCAGTATCTTCAGGAAAAAGTAGATGAGGAGTCCGGGGAAGAAAAAGTAGTTCTCCGGAAAGATGTCATTGCCAGACAGATCAGTTCTGAAATCAAAGATGCGCTGATCAGTAAAAAGACGGTAATGGGAATTGCGGGGAACGCCGTGAAAAACGATGCGATCGATACCCTGATTAAGCTGGGCACTACGGCGCTCGTAGGAAATTATGCAAGGAAAAACCTTAAAAGTTCCAACTGGAAGAAGAAAGTGTTTGGAATAGCCATGATCTACCTTGCTCCTATCGCACTGAGGTTTATCAGAAAGAAGCTTGAAAACTACCAGAAAAATAAAAGTGTCTCCAGTATGGAACAGCTTATATGAGTTTGGGAGTGGGAGTGTCTGTACATTTTTTATCAAACATTTTTGACATAATTTTCAATAACGCTCCCACGCTCAATCCATTGTGTATTATATTTTTTCACTGAAGAGCTGCCCGAGAATAATACCGGCTGCCATGGATACATTCAGGCTCTCTGCAGATTGTGATTTCCCGAACCGCGGGATCATGATGCTCCGGTGAAGCTTTTTCTCTGTTTCCGCACGCATGCCATTGCCTTCATTACCTAAAATCAGGTTCATTTTTTCAGGCTTTTCAAAAGTATAAAGACTCTCCCCTACCATATCGGTTCCGATATTCATATGATCCGTTTCAGATAAATATTCTGCAAGATCTGTATACATGACATTTACCCTGGTAAAGGATCCCATGCTGGCCATGATTACTTTAGGGTTGTAAAAATCAACCGTATCTTCACTGCATACGATCTGTTCAATCCCGAACCAGTCCGCAAGGCGGATGATCGTACCGAGGTTACCGGGATCCTGAATCCCGTCCAGGACAAGCTGTATGCTGCGTTCCTCTTCCCTTTTCTGTTCTTTCAGATAACAGACAGCCACCGAATCCTTCGGATGCTGCAGGAAACTGATTTTTTTCAGTTCATTATCAGTGATATGAATAACAGGCGCTTCCGCACGGTCCAGTTTTTGCGGATCGGTAGAAAATATTTCTTTAATTTTAAAATCAGAATTAAAAAGTTCGCTGATGATTTTATTACCCTCAACCAAAAACAAATTGTATTTTTGTCTGAACTTCTTTCTATCCAAAGACTGTAAAACTTTTATTGTATGAGCTGTAAGCATTATAAGAATTCTCCTCAAAAGTATTATAAAATTATCTCATTTGCAACATTTGTAGGCCTCCTTTATGCTTGTAGTACGACAAAAAAAGTTCCTGACGGCGATTATCTGCTTACGGAGAATAATTTTGAGTTTGAAGATAAGAAGGCTCCTTTCGACGGCGAACTCAAGGATTATGTTCAGCAGAAGCCCAACAAGAGACAGCTTCTCTTTATGCCACTGAGCCTGTGGCTGTACAATGCGGCCAATCCCAAATATGATACGCTTCTCAATGAATACATGACCTACCCTAATGAGCTGAGAAACCAGAAACTCAGGGATTCCCTGTTCGTTAAATACAATATGAAAAGCAGCGTGGGAAAAAGCCTTTTCTTTGACAGGCTGTACCATAACTGGGGATCGCCGCCGGTCATCCTGGACCAGACCAAAACGGAAAAAAGTGCCGAATCCATCGAGAAAAGGCTTACCTACCGCGGATATTGGGATGCCGAAGTGAAATTCAAACATGATCTGGATTCTGCGGCAAAGAAAGCAGCCGTTACCTATTTTATTACCCATAAGGATCCCACCTATATTAAAGAATATTACTATAATATCACCGATCCTAAAATCAAAAATATTTACCAGCAGAAAATTCATGAAAGCCTGGTAAGAAAAGACCAGATCCTGGATCAGACCGTGCTTGAGAAGGAGGTAGTCAGGATCAACGAGCTGATGAGGGATTACGGCTACTATAAATTCAATAACCTGAACGACGAAATATTTTTTGTTGCCGATTCCCTTAAGAGCAGAAAGCAGGTTCCCGTTACGCTGGAGATTCACAAAGACTCGCTCGACAGTCCTTACAAAGTGGCTACCATCGGAAATATTGATGTGGCCATAGTAAATGAAAACAGTGATTATCCGAGGAAGACCCGCACAGACAGCCTTCGCGGAATCCGGTTTCATAAAATGAATAAACAATACGATTCAAGGGCGATCTGGAGAGCGATTATCATGGGCAACAAACAGGTTTACGATCAGAAAAAATTTGACCTGACCAAGAGAAACCTTCTGGCCATGAACAATTTCAGTATCCTAAAATCCAGGGATTCCCTGCGCCACGGCGGCGGAACGGCACCTAATGACAGCATCATTGATGTGATGTATGTATTGAAGCCGCTTCAGAAATACGAACTTAAGCTGGGTACGGACGTCAACTATTCACAGCTGCTCAATCTTGGGGTTTCCCCATCCATTGACCTGACCACCCGGAATGTTTTCGGAGGGGCGGAAAACCTTTCCACCAGCCTTGCCGGAACCTTCGGTTCCATACGAAGCACGAAAGATATCGAGAGAAGGGTTCTCGCCTATGAAATTTCTGCGCAGGCGTCCCTGAGCTTTCCAAGATTACTCCTGCCCTTCGATTATTATAAACTCCTGCCCAAAAGATACAGCCCCACATCATCAATTCTGCTGGGAGCTTCGGTGCAGAACAATATCGGATTGGGGCGGGTCAACTTCAATACAGGCCTGAATTACCTTGCCACCGTAAATGACAAGGTGTCGCACAGGCTTACCCTGTTCAATACACAGCTCAGCTTAACGAAAAACAAAGATGCTTATTACGATTATTTCGTAAACGATAACGAAATCCGGGAAGAAATTTTTAAGGATTATTTTGTATCCAATTCTGAATTAGAAAAGAAGTTTAGATCAGGAGAGCTGAGCATTGACCAGGTGTCGCGGCAGATTATCCTGGACACCAAATATGCCGCTAATCTCGACCAGCCGGGTGTGGACCGGCTGAATGCCTTTTTAGGAACGCTTGTCAACAAAGACAGGCAAACGCAGGATGTCCTGATTTCCTCTTTTATCTACAATTTCGTGTACAGTGAAATCGGTAAGAAGAATTATCCCAATGCCTTCTATTTTAACGGTAAAATGGAGCTGGCGGGGAATATTTTCAGCATTTTCAATCAGCGGCGGAACGAGGGTGGAATTGTAACCAGCCCGGAACGGACGATTTTCGGGGTTCCCTATGCCCAGTTCGTGAAATTTGATTTCGATGTACGGAAATATTTTAAATTCAGTAATAATACGCTTGTGCTCCGGCAGTTTCTGGGGCTTGGAATACCCTATGGCAATTCGTCCAGTATGCCGGTGATCCGTTCCTATTTTAACGGCGGGTCCAATGATATCAGGGCATGGGTAGCGTTCGGCGGGCTTGGACCGTCGGATTCCCAGGTGGATGAAAGGGTACGGGCCTATCAGACCGAGAATATGAAGCTGACCACCAATATCGAATTCAGGGTTCCGTTCAATTCCATGTACGAAGCGGCTGTGTTTACCGATATCGGAAATACCTGGAGCCTGAAAAATGATAACGAGTCTTCAAGAAACGAATTCAAGTTTAACCGTTTTATCAGGC
>JAKOOI010000249.1 GCA_022701475.1 Weeksellaceae bacterium | reverse complement strand
TCTCTCTGAAAGATACAAGGGCGATCATTGATGCGATCATCGACGGTTCCATTGAAAACGCTCCGAAAACAAGGATTCCGATTATGAACCTTGAAGTACCAACCGAACTGCCGAATGTTTCCGAAGGAATTTTAGATCCTAGGGATACCTACAGCAATGCCGGAGATTGGGAAGAGAAAGCAAGAGACCTTGCTGCCAAGTACATCAAGAATTTCGAGCAGTACTGCAATACCGAAGAAGGGAAGAAATTAATTCCTTCAGGCCCGCAGCTGCAAACGCAGGTTTCCAACTAAAATACAAAATCCTCAGCAAATAAATGCTGGGGATTTTTTTTGATTCCTATATACGACAATCCGGTGACCGATGGCCTCGAAGCTACATTATCTATGTCTGCATCTAACCGAAAAAAAATCACCATAAACCGAAGGTTTTACAAAGTCAAAAGTCAGAAAAACATTTAAACACATAAGTCATATGAGATTTAGATTCCTGCTTTGCATATATTTTAGATCACGGAAGAATAAAATCAAAGATTTTCAATAGGTTTATACTCTGGTAGCGGAGGGAATCGAAGACGTATCATCTGCACTTGAATTTAACCACAAAAGTCACAAAAGATTATCATGCTGCATAATAAAGTTTAATGCTGGAAGTTAAAAAAGCGCATCAAAGCTTATAAAAATCTTTGATTTTTAATCTCCTATGTTCTAAAATATGCGCAAACTTTTCAATCTTTCTTTGTGACTTATGTGTCAAAAAACAAGCACAAGTCATCCGTGAAAGTCTGTGCCAATCTGTGGTTAAATAAATTTTGGCTAAAGCCGGATGGAAGGTATCTTCTTCTTAAACGGGCTAAAGCCCGTTCCTATTGATTATGACATCAACACCTATAAAATTCATGCAGAAAATATACATAGGAAACTTTTAAAGGCAAACTGAAGCTAAATGTGGAACGCTGCGAAAGCACTCAAAAGCTTGTAAAAATCTTTGATTTTTAATCTCATGTGTTCTAAAATATATGCAAACTTTTAAATCTTTCTTTGTGACTCATGTGTCAAAAAACAAGCGCAGGTCATCCGTGAAAATCCGAGAGGGCATCACAACAGGCTCAACACCGCCAAACGATATCCATCCATCCCGAATCCCGACAACACCGCATCCGTACTGGCTGCCGTCACTGATTTCTGGCGGAATTCCTCCCTTTTGTAAATATTGCTGATGTGAACCTCTACTTTTGGTTTACTGATATTCTTTAAACAATCCGCAATTGCATAGGAATAATGCGTATAGGCACCGGGATTGATGACCAATGCATCAAATTCATCCTTCTGAAGGCAATTGATGATTTCCCCTTCAATATTCGACTGGTAATATTCGAGTTCCAGGGAAGGGAATTCGGATCTCAGTTTGTCCAGATAATCCTCCATCGAAATGCTTCCGTAAATTTCAGGCTCCCGGGTTCCCAGCAGATTCAGGTTGGGACCATTGATAATTAAAATCTTCATCCTGTAAAATTAAAAAGTTTTTTATATCTGGAGGTAAATTAAGATGCTACTACATATTGCGATTGTATAATTTTTAATGATATTTCTCATATTTGCAAATTTGATATTTTTCATAACTGATTATAGGTGTTATATTTAAAATAAAATTATGTTAATTTTTATAAATTTATATTATGAATCTTTAAAGTCTACTTGTTTTGTAGACTTTTTGTTTTTAGATTTGCAACGGCTTATAAAGAAAGATAGAGGGAACTGACCCTATGAAATCTTAACAACCTGCGTTTTGTAAGGTGTTACATTCAGCCTTGAAAAAGGAAAGATGAGCAGATGTTAATCATGATAAATGATGTCTTTTGCTGTCTTTTTTATAAATGTCAAAAATTAAATTAATAGTAAAAGAAATAGATTATGATTAACAAAAATTTAATCAGTCTTACAACTTTCATTCCGGCTGCAGCTGCTTTCTTATTTGGAATTTCGCATATGCAGGCACAGGAAGTGAGAAAAGACACCCTTCATGAGAAGGAAATTGATGAAGTGGTAGTGGTGGCTTACGGAAAAGCGAAGAAAAACAGTTATACCGGTTCGGTGGCAACCATTTCCAGCGAAAAAATCAACAGCAGGCCTGTTACCAATATTACGAAAGCTCTGGAAGGCCAGGTTCCGGGATTACAGGCAGTCAGTGCATCGGGGCAGCCGGGTTCCGCCGCTTCCATCAGGATCCGGGGAATCGGTTCGGTAAGCGCATCGAGCAATCCACTGTTTGTCGTAGACGGGATTCCTTTCGATGGCAACATCAATTCCATCAGCCCGAATGACATTGAGTCCATCAGCGTCTTAAAAGATGCGACGGCCAGTTCGTTATACGGTTCCAGGGGAGCAAACGGAGTGATCATCGTTACCACAAAATCCGGTAAAAAAGGCGAAGCCAGAATAAACTTTAATATAAGCCAGGGGTTTTCAGGCAGAGCGGTGAAGGATTATGCACAAGTGACGACGGATCAGTATTTCCAGTTGTACTGGGAAGCGTTGAGGAACGGCTACCAGTCCGGGCAGATCTCCGGCCAGCAGGCTGCGCAGATGGCAACGGACAATCTGGTAAATGCTTTAGGCATCAATCCGTATGGGACACAGTATGAAAAACCCGTAGGGACAGACGGAAGGCTCCTTCCGGGCGCAACAGCTTTATGGAATGATAACTGGAAGGATATCCTGCAGCGCGTGGCATCCAGAAACCAGGCCGACCTGGACTTCAGCGGCGGAAATGAAAAGAGCAATTATTTTTTCTCCCTGGGATACCTGGATGATA
>JAKOOI010000134.1 GCA_022701475.1 Weeksellaceae bacterium | reverse complement strand
CCATCCGGAGCCGAATTGTACCTTTCCTCTGATGCTGCCGTCATTAAAATTCCCGATCATGGTCGCAAAAATCTCGTTGTCGGCAGGATTCAGGTTATAGAGGATGGTCTTGGTTAATTTATCTTTTCCGTCCAGTGTATTCAATAATTTAGATAAGGTTTCTGCCTGCACAAAGTCGCCGATGGAATCCCAGCCCGTATCAGGGCCTAAAATCCGGTGCATCCTTTCGTTATTGTTCCGCAGGGCTCCCAGGTGAAACTGCTGTACCCATCCGAATTGATGATACGTTTCGCCCAGAAACAGGAGAATGGCTGTCTTGAACTGGTTGACCTGTTTTTCGGCAATCACCTTGCCGGCCATTTTATCGGCAAAAATGGTATTCACCTCTGCTTCTGTCGCTTCCTCAAAGGAAATATTATTCAGTCCGTGGTCGCACAGCCTGCAGCCGTTCGCATGGAAATATTCAACCCTTTTCAGTAATGCATCGCAAAGCGCCTGATAAGAATTGATTTCAATACCGGCCGATTCGCCAAGTTTAGCCATATAATCGGCAAAATTATGGTTTTCGATCAGGATGGCTTTATCAGGACGGAAGGCCGTGCTCACCTTCACTTTCCAGTTGCTTTTCGCCAGATCCTGGTGGTAGTTCAGGATATCGGTGGGATCTTCCGTTGTACAGAGGGATTCCACGTTCATCATTTCCAGCAGGCCTCTGGTGGATTTTTCAGGAGTCTGAAGCTGGGCGCTGATGTTGTCATATATTTCCGAAGCATTATTTCCATCCAGCAGCGCATCAATTCCGAAATACCTTTTCAGTTCCAGGTGCGTCCAGTGGTACAACGGATTCCGTAAGGTATAGGGAACGGTTTTCGCCCAGGCTTCGAATTTCTCTTTGTCTGAGGCATCCCCGGTAATGAACTGTTCATTCACACCCAGGGTACGCATGGCCCGCCACTTATAATGGTCGCCGGCAATCCAGACCTTTGAAATATTGCCGAAAACGGTATCTTCAGCAATATCCTTGGGAGTGAGATGGTTGTGATAGTCGATAATCGGCTGTTTTTCAGCGTAATTGAAGTACAGCTCTTCAGCATAGCTGTTCTGCAGTAAAAAAGTATCGGTGATAAAAGATTTCATTGATAAGATTGTAGTGTTATTCATTAGCGGGTTTCCCTATGGTAGCCAGGATGCCGCCGTCAACATAGATAATCTGCCCGTTGATGAAGCGGCTGGCATCTGAAGCCAGGAAAATCGCAGTACCGGCAAGGTCTTCCGGATTTCCCCATCTTCCTTCCGGCGTCCTGCTGATGATGAATTCATTAAACGGGTTTCCGTCTACCCGGATCGGTTCGGTCTGTGAAGTGGCAAAATAACCGGGACCGATTCCGTTCACCTGGATATTGTGTTTTGCCCATTCGGTGGCCAGGTTCTTGGTCAGCATTTTCAGTCCGCCTTTTGCGGAAGCGTACGCCACCACGTTATCGCGGCCCAGCTCGCTCATCATGGAGCAGATGTTGATGATCTTCCCGGATCTTCTTTTAATCATATATCTTCCGACCAGTTTGGACATGATAAAAGGACCGGTAAGATCCACATCGATCACTTTCCGGAAGTCTTCAATCTCCATATCGATGGCAGGAACCCTTTTGATGATTCCCGCGTTGTTCACCAGGATATCTATTTTTCCATGGGCAGCTTCCATAAGGGCCACTTTCTGAGCGGCTTCGCGTTCGTCGGTTACATCAAAAAGATAACCGGTTGCCCGGTAACCTTTGGAATGATAATACTCCAGTGCTTCCTCTAATTTTGAAGGCGTTGTGCTGGTAATGGCCAGTTCGGCTCCTGCAGCGGCAAGACCTTCCGCCATTGCCATTCCCAATCCGTGGGTTCCGCCTGTAATGACAGCTACTTTCCCGGATAAATCAAATAAATTCATGTAAAAAATTACTTTAGTTCGTTTGTTTTAACGGCGTCCATATCGCCATAGTCCATATTTTCCCCGGCCATTCCCCAGATGAAAGTGTAATTGGAGGTTCCTACCCCTGAGTGGATGGACCATTCCGGAGAGAGCACCGCCTCATTGTTTTTCATAAAGACATGCCGGGTCTCCTGCGGCTGGCCCAGAAAATGGCTTACCGCCTGGCCTTCTTCCAGATCGAAATAGAAATACGCTTCCATCCTTCTCGTGTGGGTATGGGAAGGCATGGTGTTCCAGACGCTTCCTTCATGCAGTTCGGTCATTCCCATCTGCAGCTGGCAGGTTTCCAGTACACTGTTGACGATCAATTTATTAATGGTACGCCGGTTGGCATATTTCGTTTCACCCAGTTCTACGATTTCAGCTTCATTTTTCGTGATTTTTTTCGTAGGATAAGTATGGTGTGCCGGTGCCGAATTGAAGTAAAACAGCGTTTGGCCTTCAGGTCCGTTTTCAAAGAGCACTTCTTTTGCCCCTTTCCCGACGTACAGCGCTTCCTTATGATTCAGTTCAAAAACCTCTCCGTCTACGGTAACTTTGCCGGCGGCTCCTACATTAATGATTCCCAGTTCCCTTCGGTCGAGGAAATATTCCGCTTTCAGATCATCTGTCGGTTCAAGCTTTACAGCACCTTTTACAGGCATGGCGCCTCCGACAATCATTCTGTCATACATGGAATAGGTTACCTTCACCTGATCTTCAGTAAACAGATCATCGATCAGGAATTCCCTTCTCAGGTCCTCGGTGGTATATTTTTTTACATCTTCCGGATGATGGGCATAGCGGAATTCTGACTTTGTCATACTTCTTATTTTCTTTTTTGCGGTTTTCAATCAACCCTGTTAAACATTGTGTAATCGATTGCATAAATTACACTGAAATTCTGTAGAAATACTCGTGGGTTAAATATAGAATTATTATCCAAACCGTTAACAATAATTTAATTTAAATTTATAAATAACTGAAAAACAGTAAAATAAAATGAAAAACAATAAGTTAATATGAGGTAAATCCTTAAAAAACGAATACCGCTGTTCACCAAAAGTACGTGGTGGTGTTCTTTTGCGACATACCCCTGATAAAACAGGTTATTTATTATATCATATGCAAATCGGCAATAATACAGCCTTATGATTAAGTATATGGCACTTACAGCAGATAAATAGTAGCAGGCTGAAAATTATGCAGTACTCCGGTTTAAAAAAGATGACAAAAATCAGGAATAAGACAGAATTTTTCCCGTTGATTATTAATTTTGGGAATTCCACGTGGTCATAAATCCTGTTTTTTCAAGAATTTTTTAAGTTTTTTTGCCTCTCCCGGACATCACCTGTTTGAAAATCCTCTTACTGAATCAGAAAAAGATTAATCACGTTAAAGTAATATATATCAATATTTTATACATTTAAATACGGTATGAATTGAATACATATTACAGTTCAGAAGAAGGAAATTAATGAAAAAATAATATTTTTTTCTTTGCATATTGAAAAATAATATTAGTTTAGAAGCCAAGATATAGGTAGTGAAATTTTACGCAATCGATTGCACTCCGGAATGCGTACTTATTTCAACCTATTTTGCCACTGAAAGACCAGTAGAATACTTCTGAAATCCACCAAAGACAAAGACTGAAAAAACTTTCAACCAAAATTAAAACTATAAGGATACATAATGGATAAAAAAGTACAATCCGTAAAGTGGTTATATTTAACTTTCTTTCTGCTTCCCGTCCTGGCCATGGCTCAGGAAAAGGAGACCAAAAAGGAAAAGGAAACCAATATCGATGAAGTGGTATTGGTAGGCTACACCAGGGTTTCCAAAAAGGATGTTACCAATGCGGTATCTTCGGTAAAAGCCGATGCAATCAAGGATATGCCTTCCACCAACGCTGCGGAAGCCATCCAGGGAAGAATGGCCGGGGTGCAGGTTTCACTGAGTGAAGGATCTCCGGGAGCCGATGTGGATATCGTCATCAGAGGAGGAAACTCCATTACCGGAAGCAATGCGCCGCTGTATATTGTAGACGGGGTCCAGATGGATAATGCACTGTCCATCCTGTCGCCCAAAGAGATCCAGTCAATTGAAGTTTTAAAAGATGCTTCATCCACCAGCATCTACGGTGCCAGAGGAGCCAACGGCGTAGTCCTGATCACCACCAAAGGAGGCCGGAAAAGAGCCAAGACTTCCATCAATTACAATGGGTTTTTAGGGGTAAGAAGCATACAGAACACCATTGATGTGCTGGACCCGTATCAATACGTCCTGTATCAGTATGAACAGTACAATAAAGCCGGTACCTTAACTGATATTGAAATATTTAAAAACAGATACGGCACTTACGGTGATCTTGCCAAATACAAGGACATCAAAAAAAGGGACTGGCAGGATGAAGTCTTCGGAAGGGAGGCCTTTAACTTTACCCACAACCTCTCGGTAACCGGAGGCTCGGACAACTCCTCTTTTTCCTTATCCCTGAATAACATCCAGGAAGACGGCATCATGATCGGTTCCGGGTTCAA
>JAKOOI010000160.1 GCA_022701475.1 Weeksellaceae bacterium | reverse complement strand
CAAATCCGAATATAATGCAGTCTACCGCAACCAAATGTCTGGGATATTGTGAGTAATCCTGTTCCATCGTTTTATTTTATACAAAGATAAAACTTTTATCATGGGGCACGCTGGAAACAAATGTGTTTTTTACACTTTTTTGCGAAATCATTTCATAATTATCAAAATAGCTGTTCTAAGGACAGGTTTTGGGAAGGGCAACTAAGTTGTAACGCTGAAAAAGAGATGCGAAATACATTAAATCTATATGAATACAATGTTAAAATTATGTTAAAGTTTAACAATCTGTAAATTCTGATGATGGAGAATAAATTTTTAGGCTTAATCTTAAAAATACGATAAGTATTTCAGGATATAATTGACAATTTTATACAAATGCTTATTATCTGTTTTAAATAGTGCCGGTTTGAGGGTATTAATCTGATTTATGCAATTGTTCATAATCTTATTTTTTATGATAAGGTAGGGCGGTTTTGCCCGTGATAAGGTCCGGTAGGTATAGGGTTTTTGGTGGGGCTGCTCCCTCGTTTTTACAAATTGTTTTGTATATAGATTCTTTCTGTTATTTTAGAAATGTTGAAATAACATTTATTAATGAATAAAAAACTGTCTTTATTATTCCTGGGTTTTACGGCTGTTACCTTTGCTCAGGTAAAGAAAAACATCCGGTATTTTCCGCTGAATACCGTGCAGCTGACAGAAAGTGTCTTCAACAAAGCCATGCAGGCAGACAAAAGGTATATTATGGCGATGGAACCGGACCGTTTGCTAGCGCCTTACCTGAAAGAGGCCGGCCTCTCCGCTAAAGCAGTGAATTATCCCAACTGGGAAAATACGGGACTGGACGGCCATATCGGCGGGCATTATATTTCAGCCCTCGCATTAATGTATGCTTCCACAGGCGATTCTAAAGTAAAGCAGCGTCTCGACTACATGATCGATGAGCTCGAACGCTGTCAGAAAGCTTCAGGCAACGGCTATGTTTCCGGAATTCCGAACGGTAAAAAGATCTGGAACGAAATTGCTGAAGGGAATATCCGGGCGTCCGGATTCGGGCTGAATGACCGCTGGGTTCCATTCTATAATATCCATAAAACTTATTCCGGACTGCGTGATGCCTACTGGTATGCAGGAAATGAAAAGGCGAAAGAGATGTTGATCCGGTTAACGGATTGGATGGCCGGTGAAGTTTCCGGACTTTCCGATGAACAGATCCAGGATATGCTGCGAAGTGAGCATGGCGGACTGAATGAAGTCTTTGCGGATGTGTACGATATTACTAAAAACAAAAAATACCTTCAGCTGGCGCACCGGTTTTCGCATCAGGCGATTCTGAACCCGCTGCTGAATAACGAAGATAAACTCACGGGAATCCACGCCAATACGCAGATCCCGAAAGTCATCGGCTACAAACGCGTTGCCGATCTTGAAAATAATGCTTCGTGGAACGCCGCAACCGATTTTTTCTGGCACAACGTCACTGAAAAAAGATCTTCCGTCATCGGCGGGAACAGCGTAAGCGAGCATTTCAATCCGGTAAATGATTTCAGCAGTATGATTAAAAGCATTGAAGGCCCTGAAACCTGCAATACTTATAATATGCTGAAGCTGACAGGACAGCTGTTTGCCACACTGCCCAAATCCTATTATATCGATTATTACGAGCGGGCACTGTACAACCACATCCTGTCCACGGAAAATCATGACAAAGGCGGCTTCGTGTATTTCACACCGATGCGTCCCGGACATTACAGGGTATATTCCCAGCCGCAAACCAGCTTCTGGTGCTGTGTCGGTTCAGGAATGGAGAATCATGCCAAGTATGGGGAAATGATCTACGCCCATACGGATAAAGACCTCTACGTAAACCTTTTTATTCCATCCGTTCTGAAGTGGGCGGAGAAAAAAATGGTGCTGAAACAGGAAAACAACTTTCCGCAGAATCCTTCCACCAAATTGGTTTTTGAAGCAGCTTCGAAATCCGAGATCAACCTTAAACTGAGAGCACCGGAATGGACGAATGCTTCACAGATCATGGTTTCCATTAATTCAAAAAATATACATGTACCTGTTGATGCCGACGGCTATATCAATATCAACAGGAAATGGAAAAAAGGTGATGCCGTAGAAATGAAAATGCCGATGCACCTTACCGCAGAGCAGCTGCCGGACCAATCGGATTATTATGCTTTTAAATACGGACCAGTAGTTTTAGCGGCACCTTACGGAAAAGAAAACCAGCAGGGACTTCTGGCCGATGACAGCCGCGGCGGGCATATTGCCCACGGTCCGCAGATTCCTCTTAACGAAATTCCTGTCATCGAAGGCAATGCTGCGGAAGTGCTGAATCATGTGCAGCCGGTAAACGGGACCAACCTTTCGTTCAGCATCAACGGGCTATATCCTTCCGAAAAGTTCGGTAAAGGGCTTCAGCTGGTTCCGTTTTACACCATTCAGGAAGAACGGTATATTCTTTACTGGCCGCAGGCAGACCGGGACAAGATACAGGCCGTACAAAAACAAAGAGCGCAGGAAGAAGCTGAAACACGGAAGCTTGACCTGATTACCGCCGATAAAATCCAGCTGGGCGAACAGCAGCCGGAATCCGATCATTTCTTTGAAAGCAAAGATTCCAAC
>JAKOOI010000147.1 GCA_022701475.1 Weeksellaceae bacterium | reverse complement strand
TTGAAATCCTGTAATAGTTATCTTTTGCCTGAACGATGTATTCCCCTTCAGAAGCAGTTGCTACAACTACAGAGCCGTTATTTTCAGCGGTTACCACAGCAACAGCCGGAGCTTCCGGTACGGCCTGCCGGTTACCGCCGTATTTTTTAATGCTTTCCAGCGGCAGGGTAATCTCGTCCCCGATTTTCATATGGGATTCAAGATCGGGATTCAGCTTCCGCAGATCGGTTTCTGAAATCCTGTACTGCTTGGTCAGTCCGTAAATGGTCTGCTTGGGCTGAAGGACGATTGTACCTGTTTTGCTGCTGACCGCAGGTTTTGCAGCACCGGAAGTTTTCACAGGTAATGCAACATTCCTTTCATTTTTTATCGTCAGCACATCGCCGATAGCCAGTTTCCCGTCCTTTACCGATGGGTTGAGCTTCAATAGTTCCGGTACCGTAATCCCGTATTTTTTAGCAATATTATAAGGAGTATCGCCTTTAACAACAGTGTGCGATTTCTGGGCAGATGCTCCCAGAACCATACATAAACCGGACAAAATTAAAAACCTCTTTATCATATTGGAATATTATAGATACAAAAATACTTCTTTAAAATTAAATGACAACAATTATTAGTTCGGGCTCTCCTATTTGGATTGCTTCAAGACAGGTCTCCACCCATTCATATCCGTGATCCGCAAAGAATACGCTGAAATTATAGACCCGCTCCTGCCAGTTTTTGGAAGGATGCACTTCCGTGAAAAGAGTTTCCAGCCTTTCCAGCAGCTCGCTCTGCTTGATTTTTTCTGCATGCAGAAGCCGCTTTTTCATTCTTTTGAATGATTTCAGCTGCCGCACTTCTTCCGCTTTTACCATATTACCGAATGACCGGTCTGTGGTTTCTGCTACTTCCCTCAGATCGCTGAACTGACGGATCAGCTGTTCTTCCTTCTCATTCAGCAGATCGAGAACCGCACTGTCCTGTAAGATTTTGTTATGGGTAATATCCGTAAAATTCCCGAAAAAATCTTCAGTTTTCAGGTTGAGTTTCTCTATCTTCCCTAAGGTTTTTTCTTTTACGAACAGCATGGAGTTTCTTGGAACCAGCACCGGAAAAGGGATTCCTATGTTCCGGAAGTAGTCTTTTAGTTCCAGCCAGTACATGATCTCCGCATTTCCTCCGATATACGCCAGGTTAGGAAGAATGCTTTCCTGATAGACGGGACGCATCAGGGCATTCGGGCTGAATTTTTCAGGAAACCGTTCCAGTTCATCCAGGATTTCTTCTTTGGTAAACTGAATGTCTTTATCGAGAACAACATAGTTCCGGCCGTTGAAATCGATCCGGTCCCTGGTCTCGGAAAGGTAAAACAGATTGATCTCCCTGGGATTCACCTGGACTTTCCCATATTTCTCCGTCAGGAATTTCACTTTTGCTCCGGAAGCTTTATGCAGACTGAAATGAAGGAGCTCATCCCTGAACGTTTCCTTCATGCGGCTTTTCAGGATCTTTGAATCCCCGTCAACCATCAGCAGTCCGGAGTCCGAGAACAGGCGGTTGACAAGAATCTGAATAGCCTGGGTTAAGGTATTCCCGGTTTTATAGGCTTCTTTCAGCATGAGAATAAGTTCCGTTCCGAAGATACAGTCTTTGAATTCCTTTTCAAATTCAGAAATGAAAAAGGTATCGTGAATGGTGATTTTCCCTACCGGGCCGCCCGACTTCTCATTGATTTCATAATAGCCTGCCTCCGTCCTGAAATGGTTGATTTCCGCAAAATCATGATCTTCGGAAGCCATCCAGTAAACGGGAACGAAATTGAAGTCCGGAAAGTTTTCTTTCAGATAAGAACAGGTTTTGATCGTCTGTAAGATTTTATACACGAAAAACGCAGGGCCGGAAAAAAGATTCAGCTGATGTCCTGTGGTAATCGTGAAAGTATCCGGAAGCTTCAGACGCTCTATATTTTCTTTTTGCAAAGAAGAAAGAGGAAGTCCTGAAAGCTGTTCTGTCATCGCTTCTGCAAGAATATTCCTGCCGGCCTGTGTAAAGCTTTCCTGCTTCAGACGGATCCGATCGCTGATGTGGTCTGGCGAAAACGTATCTTCCTGGAATCCTTCGATTTTGTGATCCAGGAAATCCCTGATCAGCTGAGGAATGCTTTCTATTTTCTGAAAGGGTAATTTTTGGATTGTTTTCAACTTTATTTTATTTTAATTGAATAAATACCATACGATTCCAAGATTCAGTCTGAAGTCATAGACCGGGTAGCTTGGAAATGCGTAGGCTTTATTATGTGAGATAACCGTGCCGATCTGCTGTCCTTCGATGAAGAAAAACATTTTTTTCACCTTCATATTGAAGTAAACATCCGCAATCGGCTGCCCGCCGATGGAAAATGCATTGGCATCAGGTAAAATATATTCATTGAGAATCGGGAAATATTCTCTGGAGGCAAATTTCGTAAAGTAATAGACCTTGATCCCCGCCTGAATTTCCGCCGCTTTCTTAAACGCTTTGGACTGGAAGAAGAAATTCGCCCTTCCGATAAATCCCGGCAACGGCAGGAGGTCTTTATTGGTGAGTACATTCTGGAACTGCAGCCTGGTATTCAGGTGGAATTTACCGTATGTGAAAGTGGCATCGCCTCCGATCTGCGAGATGTTCACCGGGCTTTCACTTTGCCTCGGCATAGCGTCGGCATCAAAGTAGGTGTAGTTATCCACCCTGAAATAATTGGCAAAAAGTTCCGTATTGAACCATTTCAGGTTCAGGTTGCCTCCGATTTCCGTTACCGACTGGTTTTTTGCATCCGCCAGGTAATAGTTGAACTTCCTGTAAATGGAACTGTTGGCCAGGTAATTAAAAGAAGGATAGGCACTTTGAAAATTGACCCTGGCATTGACAAAATAGTCTTTTACCGGCTCAAACTTCAGATTATTCGTTGTTTTGAGATAAGTCCCGAAACGGGTTCCGTTTGAAAATTCCAGGAATGAATTCACCTGTATCTTATCCAGCAGGCGGACCTGCAGGTTACCGACCGCCCCGATCCTGGATTCTTTGGTTTCCCCCGAAAGGCTGAAAGCCGGTATGCTGATTTCTGTAGTCCCGAAACGGATCATCTGGTATCGCACCCCGGCATC
>JAKOOI010000110.1 GCA_022701475.1 Weeksellaceae bacterium | reverse complement strand
CATCTTTCCTCCCAGTTCCGGAGCACTACCGGGTCTACGCCTACCGAATTCAAAAAACTGAAAGTGCACAACCGGAAACCGCTGGACGGGGTTTGAGAGTTTATGATGTTTAAGGTTGAAGAGTTTGAGGGTATAAAAGTCTTAAGAATTTTCATTATCCGCGAAATTTGTGACGATTCTGTTAAGCTGTAGAATTGTATTGATTAAGGATTCTCAACCTTTACATTCAAAAATTCAGAAAATCCAACTCTGATATACTCTGCCTCTACAACACTCAAACACTCCCACACTCCAGCCCTCTATCTCTATAATCCTCCAACTCTCAATTCTCAGACTCAAAAAAACACCGGATTCCACACATATTATCCTTAAATTTATAACAGGCTTCCGGTTGTATGTCGGAAATTTGTACCCTAAATCAGAAGGATCATGAAAAAAAAATATCATATTACAGGAATGAGCTGTTCCGGCTGTCAGAAAAAGATTTCGGAAAAGCTCAACAGCCTGGAAGGAATATCGGCGGATATCAGCCTGGAACACCATACCGCTGTCATTACATCCGACCGTGAGCCAAACCTCCGCCTGCTGAATAAGGCATTGGAAGAAACCGGAAACTATACCCTGACAGATCCGGACCAGCCACAGCCTGATTTTATCAGACCTCAGGACCGGGTGTCCCCATCGTCCGTGTATTACTGCCCCATGGAGTGCGAAGGAGAAAAAGTCTATTTTCAACAGGGGAAAAGATGCCCGGTCTGCAATATGTACCTGGTGCCGATTGAAGAAAAACAGGCAAAGGATCCGAATTTTAAACCGGCTTATTCCAAAACGCATCTTCCGGAAAATTTTAAGGATCATATCGGTGAATATTACTGCCCGATGTTCTGTGAAGGCGATACCGTCTATGCAGAAAAAGGAGATTGCCCCGTATGCCATATGCACCTTGAAGAAATCACCGAGGAGCTTCTGAGCAAGGCTGCCGGCTCTCCGCACGCAACCCATCATCATCATCAAAATCATGCAGCACCGCAGGTAACGGATGAAATGGCAGGAAAATATTACTGCCCCATGTACTGCGAAGGTGACAAGGTGTACGATACGAACGAAGGCTGCCCGGTCTGCGGTATGGACCTGGTAAAGTACCCTGAAAAGAAAACCGCAGTCTACACCTGCCCGATGCACCCGGAAATCACCGGACATGAGCCCGGCAGCTGCCCGGTCTGCGGAATGGACCTGGTAAGGACGCCTGATAAAGCGGATGAAGAAGATGAAACCTATACCTTGCTGAAGAGGAAATTTATCATTTCCATGGCTTTCACCGTACCGGTTTTTATCCTTTCAATGGGCGGGATGTTTATTGACTTTCCTTTTTCACACCGCATCCAGGGAATAGCGGAATTGCTGCTTACCCTCCCTGTCCTGTTGTATTCCGGATGGTTCCTGATGAAGAGGGGTTTTGTATCTTTCAGGACGCGGCATCTGAATATGTTCAGCCTGATTGCCCTTGGCGTCACGGCAGCCTTTCTGTTCAGTATTACCGCATTGATTTTTCCCGGTCTGATTCCTTATGAGATCAGCGGCGGGCATCACGAGACCCCGCTGTATTTTGAAGCGGTCTGTGTGATCCTGACCCTGGTCATCCTGGGACAGCTGATGGAAGCGGCTGCCCACCGCAAAACCGGAAACGCGATCCGCGAGCTGATGAACCTTTCGCCCGATGAAGCCAACCTGCTGGTCAGCGGTGAAGAAAAAAGGATCCTGCTTTCCCAGGTAAAAACCGGAGACATACTGAAAGTGAAGCCCGGCGAAAAAATCCCGGTAGACGGCAGCATTACGGAAGGCAAAACATCTGTTGATGAAAGCATGATTACCGGAGAACCTGTTCCCGTAGAAAAAAACACTGGTGACCAGGTTTCTTCCGGTACGCTGAACGGAAATACCGTGTTCCTTATGAAAGCTGAAAAGATCGGGGAAGAAATGTTGCTGTCCCGGATCATTAAAATGGTAAATGAAGCCGGCCGGAGCAGAGCGCCGATCCAGAAACTTACCGATAAGGTAGCCAGGATATTTGTCCCCGCGGTAATTGCTGCCGCGGTTATTACTTTTATCCTCTGGCAGCTCTTCGGGCCTGATGGTAAGAAAAGCTTATTTGCTTTTGTCAATGCCGTTGCAGTGCTTATTGTGGCCTGCCCCTGTGCATTGGGACTGGCGACTCCGATGTCATTGATGGTAGGAATCGGCAAAGGAGCCAAAAATGGAATCCTCATTAGAAATGCGGAAGCCCTGGAACAGATGAATAAGGTCAATGTACTGATTACCGACAAGACCGGAACCTTAACGGAAGGAAAACCGTCGGTAGAGCATATCGAATCTGCGGATAACAACCCTGCCCTGTTGCTGAAAGCAGCGTATGCTCTGAACCAGAATTCGGAGCATCCGCTCTCCGGCGCGGTGATCAGGAAAGCAAAAGAAGAAAATATACGGCCGGAGCATGTGGAAGGCTTTGAAAATATTTCAGGTCAGGGCATTACCGGCAGAATCAACGGATTAAAGACGTATCTCGGGAATGAAAGCCTGCTGGAATCGAACGGTATCTCAATTCCGGAAAGCCTCAGGCAGAAGGCAGATGCTGTCCAGTCAAAGGCGCACACCGTATCCTATATTGCTCAGGAAGATCAGGTGCTGGGATTCATCAGCTTTACGGATAAGATCAAGGAAAGCTCGAAAGATGCCGTTCAGCAGCTGATGAAAGAAGGTATCGAAGTCATCATGATGACCGGTGATAACGAGCATACGGCAAAAGCAGTGGCAGAAGAACTGGGCATCCGGACATTCAGGGCCCGCTGCCAGCCTGAAGACAAGCTGAATGAAGTGAAAAAGTTACAGGACGAGGGCAAAATCGTAGCCATGACCGGGGATGGGATCAACGACTCTCCTGCCCTGGCGCAGGCCCATATAGGAATTGCCATGGGAACCGGAACCGATGTAGCCATGGAGAGCGCGGGAATTACCCTGCTGAAAGGCGATATCTCAGGCATTGCCAAAGCCAGGCTGCTGAGCGAAAAGCTGGTGAAGAACATCCGGGAAAACCTTTTCTTTGCCTTTGTCTATAACGTGCTGGGCGTACCGGTTGCGGCAGGATTATTGTACCCGTTTTTCGGAATCCTGCTTTCCCCGATGATTGCGGCCGCGGCTATGAGCTTCAGCTCCGTCTCCGTCATTCTGAATTCGCTGCGGTTAAATACTGCAGACCTGAATGTAAAAAAGTAATCAGAGGAATTATTGATTTTGCAGGGCCCTCATGAGAAAGGCTGGCAATGCCGTCTGTAATGAGGGTTTTGTATTTGAAAACAGGCCGGTTATCTGAATCAGTTAATGATGTACTATATAAACTTCTGAAATTATGGAAAAAGAAAATGTTTTTATCGGATGCTCAGGTTTTTACAACAATGACTGGAAGGGATCGTTATATCCGGAAGATGCAAAAAGCAAGGATTTCCTGACCTTGTATTCCCGGCAATTCAATACCGTAGAGATCAATTCTACCTTTTACAGGAAGCCTACTGCCAAAACGCTGCTGAAATGGCATGACGAAACACCGGAGGATTTCACATTTTTTATTAAAATCCCCAAAACCGTTTCCCATGAGAAAAGGCTGGAAGGATGCCGGGAAGAAGTTGCGGAATTCTGCCGCCATATCAGTTCCGGCCTGCAGAAAAAGCTTGCCGGTTTCCTGTATCAGTTTCCGCCTTCCTTTAAAAATACACCGGAAAATATACAATTGATTTTTGAAACCGTCGATACGGGATATTTCAATGTGATTGAATTCCGTCATGAATCCTGGTGGCGGGAAGAAGTTCATAATCTGCTCGGCGAGCATAAGATCGTTTTCTCCGGCGTCAGTTTTCCCGGGAACCTTCCGGAAGACGTCATTTCAAATGATCCCGGAATGCTGTATTACCGGCTCCACGGAAAACCGGTACTGTACAAATCGGAATACAGCGGGGACTTCAT
>JAKOOI010000105.1 GCA_022701475.1 Weeksellaceae bacterium | reverse complement strand
ACCTCAAAATCAAAACGGTCTTCTTCGGTCACGGCAATAATAAAGCCTGTTGCTATGTTTTTCTTCTCTTTCGTATCGATGGATTCGGTCATTATTCCGCCGTGCGAAATCTTGCCGGTAAGATACCGGTTCAGTTCATCCACTTTTTTCGGATCTGCGTTCTTTGCAATATCCAGCCTGAACCGCTCACCGCCGATGCCTTCGTTCAGCCTCAGAACATAGATTGAACTTTTTTTGAAACCCAGCGGTACCTGCGCTCCGATTTTTTCATGGATATCTTTGAAAAGGACTGTCTTTACGGCAGCCGGTTTCTTCTGGGTAAGATCCGGATTGTCAACCAGTCCGGGAAACGAATAAATTTCCGTTTTTACCAAATCTGAATCTGTAACGGCTCCGCCATTCTGTTCAGAGATGGTCCTGACGCTAAACGTTTTTCCCAAAGCAGACCAGTTGCCGGTTTGCGCAGAAAAGTACTGCATCATAAAGAAGCAGGTGAGGGCCGTAAATTTTACTATCGTATGTTTCATTTTAGAAAATGTTTAAAAATCAACCCTCTGGATTGATAAAATATTTTTTTCTGACGGGAAGAACGGCGTTTCCACGTCCCGGGTGCCTGCAGATAGAATGAAAAGTGGGCCTTTCCAAAGGCCCAGAAGTGGGCAATCCCATATTTATATCCGAAATAGGCCGCCGCAAAGCCGTCCAGGCAGAGCCTCGTGAAAATCACACCGATCAGTTGCGGAAACGGCAGGTTTTTCAGCATCATGGAAAGATTGTTGCGGATGTTGAGGAATGTTTTCTTCGGATTCTGTTTCTGCAGCGTACCGCCACCGACGTGGTAAACCTCCGATTTTCCGGTATAATAAATCTTCTTTCCGGAATTGATCAGTCTCCAGCACAGGTCTATTTCCTCCTGATGGGCAAAAAAACGCTCATCAAAGCCTTTCTGCTCCCAAAATTCCCCTGAACGGATAAAAAGGCAGCAGCCTGAAGCCCAGAAAATTTCCGTTTCGTCGTTGTACTGTCCGTGGTCTTCCTCCAGGTCGTCAAATATACGTCCTCTGCAATACGGATAGCCAAGATTATCGATAAGGCCGCCCGCTGCACCGGCAAACTCAAAGGACTTCCTGTCGGTATAGGATAATATTTTCGGCTGAACAGCGGCAATCGCCGGATCTTTGGCGAAAAGTTCCAGGACAGGCTGTATCCATCCGTCCGTAACTTCCACATCAGAGTTCAGCAGACAATAATAGGGATAAAAACGCTTTAGTTTTTTAAGCCCTTCATTATATCCGCCGGCAAAGCCGTAATTCCGGTCATTTTGCAGAATTCCGACGGCAGGGTAGTTGGTATGCAGAAATTCCACGGAACCATCTGCAGAGTGGTTGTCGATGACATAAACATCAGCTTCAGGAGAGTGCTGTAAGACACCGGGCAGAAATTTTTCCAGCCAGCTCTTTCCGTTCCAGTTCAGGATGACTACTGCTAATTGTTGAGGCATGGGAAAATTACTGTTTTTCAGAATCAAATGTTTTTATGGATTCCTGGTATTTCCATTTCCGGTGGGACCAGAGATAGTTGTCAGGATTTTTCCTGATGGTGTTTTCAAGCATCCGGTGGAACTTTTTCACGACTTCATTTTTCACGAACTGATCATTCTCCGGTTCTATTCTGTGATAATTGACCTGGTAATATCCGCGTTTTACCTTCTTCATTTCACAATAGATAAAGATCAGGTCCATTCTTGTCGCCAGCTTATCATATCCTATAAAAGCGGGTGTTCTCTGGTTCAGGAACTCCAGGCCGTAATTCACATGGGAAACATGGGGAGTCTGGTCTGCAACGAACATATAGATCGATTCCCCGTCATTGCGGTTCCTGAAGATATTGAGGATGACTTCGTTCGCTTCCAGTGCTTCATTCCCGAATTTATTCCGGATCTGTTTCATCTGGTTTTCCCAGAAATCACTGTTTACCTTGCGGTAAACCGGATGGCAGTGTTCCTGAGGGACAATCCTTGCCAGTGCATTGATCCATTCCCAGTTGAACACATGTCCTGCAAGGAGGATGATATTTTTTCCTTCTGCTTTTGCTTCATGGAAGAGATCCTGATTGATGTGCTGCATCCTTACCCTGGCTTCAGTTTCAGAAATGCTGAAAGATTTGATGGTTTCTACCAGATAATCTGAAAAATTACGGTAAAATTTCTTCCTGATGGCTGCAATTTCTTTATCCGTCTTTTCGGGAAATGACTTTTTAAGATTCCGGGTAATCACATTCTTCCGGTACCCAACAAGGTAATGGTTGAGAAAGAAAATAATATCTGAAAAAACATATAGGATTTTCAGCGGAAGCTTTGAAATAAAATACAGTATTTTGATCAGGAAATTCATAAAACACGCAAATTTACGCATAATAAAATTATGGTGCTGTTTTTGCTGCCGATAAGTATTATTTTTTTAATTTTATCCTATGAAAAAAATATCAGTACTGGCATTTTTGGGATTTAGCCTGTTGGCCTGCTCCCAGAATAGTCAATCAAATAAAGAGTATAATGAAAATAAGGATTCGAAATCCTTAGTGACACAGGCTGACCATGCGGAACAGGATGCCAAGAAAAAGGCAGCAGAAGAAAAGGCCGGACTCCCGAAGCCTTACGATCCGAAAGCAAATGCAGAAAAAGATATTCAGGCGCTGATAGCCAGGGCCAAAAAAGAAAAAAAGAACATCATGATACAGGCAGGAGGAAACTGGTGCATCTGGTGCCTGCGGTTTAATAATTATGTTCAGACCACACCTGAACTTAAAGACATAGTTGATAAAAATTACCTGTATTATCATCTTAATTATTCACCGGATAACAAGAATGAAAAAGTATTTGCCAAATATGGAGATCCGGGAGCAAAACATGGATATCCTGTATTTATTGTACTGGACAAAGAAGGAAAGATGATCCATATACAGCCTAGTGACGTCCTTGAAGAAGGAAAAGGCTACAGCCTGGAGAAAGTGAAGGCTTTCTTTGAGCAATGGAAGTCATAATAACTGAAAAAAGAAAGCCATCTCAGGAAAGAGATGGCTTTCTTTTATAATAAGAAAAGCGTCCGTATTAAGCTTCTTCAGATGGGGCAGCAGCCTGCTCTTTCTTAGGAGCGGCAGGAGCCTGAGGTGCAGGCGGAGCATCAGATACGATATCGAATTCGAAATTGTACTCAACGTTTCTGTGCAGTCTGATGTTAGCAGTAACTCTTCCTGTTCTCTTGATGGTGTTTCCAGGAATTTTGATGTATTTTTTCTCTACGGAAACTCCGGCTTTTTCAAGAGCAGCAGAAAGGTCTGCATTATTGATCGATCCGAATAATTTGTCACCTGAACCTACTTTTGCAGGAATGGTAACAGAAGTTTTCTTCAGCTGATCTACAACACCGTTTGCCGTTGCAATTAATTTAGCTTCTTCTTCTTTTCTGGCTTCTAAAGTAGTTTCCAGGGCAGCTCTGTTTTTAGGAGTTGCCAAAAGCGCGTAGCCTTGTGGAATTAAGAAGTTTCTGGCATAACCAGGCTTTACACTTACGGTATCAAACTCAAGTCCTAAGTTTTCTACGTCTTTTTTCAGGATAATGTCCATTGTTGTTGTCCTTTTTTTAGATGTTAGAAGTGGGCGTGAAAACAGGAATAAAAAATCCTGTGCTTGGCAACCCGATCTAAAATCAAGTTAGAATTTAATGAGGTATTTATTCAGCAACAAAAAGCCAAAAGCAAAATGCTGATGGCTGATTGTAATTTTTTATTATTTCAATAAGTCAGCTACGTAAGGAAGCAGAGACAGGTGTCTTGCTCTTTTGATAGCAGCAGAAACTTTTCTCTGGTATTTCAGGGAAGTTCCGGTATATCTTCTTGGTAAGATTTTACCCTGCTCGTTTACGAACTGTAATAAGAAATCAGCATCTTTGTAATCAACGTGCTTGATTCCGAATTTTTTGAATCTACAATATTTCTTTTCAGATTTTGTATTGATATCAAGCGGAGTAAGGAATTTTACTTCAGATTCCCCTCCAGCTGAGGCTTGTTTAGCCATATCGTCTATTGCCATGTCTTTGTCTTTTTAAAAATTAAGGATTGATTGATTAAGCTCTTGATGCTTTTGCTTTAGCTCTTCTGGTAACAGCATATTCGATAGCGTGCTTGTCCAGTTTGGTAGTCAGGTAACGGATTACTCTTTCGTCACGCTTGAATGCCAATTCAAGATCAGCTACTACAGTACCTTCTCCTTTGAATTCAACCAGAGTATAGAATCCGTTCTTTTTCAATTGAATAGGATACGCTAATTTTTTTAATCCCCAGTTTTCTCTGGCAACGATTTCGCAGTTCTTTTCTTTGATAAGATCTACATACTTGTTCACTGCTTCCTCCACCTGAGCTTCAGATAGAACGGGAGTTAAAATGAAAACAGTTTCGTAATTGTTCATAATGTAA
>JAKOOI010000082.1 GCA_022701475.1 Weeksellaceae bacterium | reverse complement strand
GAGCTGCTTACCCTGCAGAACTGGGTAATCGACCGTGCATTGAGAGGTGTACCCGGCGTAGCCGATATCAATGTATTCGGAGGGCAGGATAAAGTATTCGAACTGAGCATCGACCCGAGAGCTTTGGATAAATACAACCTCACGCCACTCCAGGTATATGATGCCGTAACGAAAAGCAACCTGAATGTGGGCGGCGATGTTATTGAGAAAAACGGGCAGGCCTATGTGGTCCGCGGAATCGGACTGGTAAAATCAGTAGCCGATATCGGAAACATCACCATCCAGAATGACAGCGGCAATCCGGTGCTGGTAAAAAATGTGGCGGAGGTGCACGAAGGATCCATGCCGAGGGTAGGGCAGGCCGGGCTGAACGGCCAGGAAGATACCGTAGAGGGCATCGTGGTGATGCGGAAAGGCGAAAACCCGCGCGAAGTGCTGGTAGGAGTAAAAGCGAAGATTAAAGAACTCAATGAAAAGATCCTTCCGAAGGATGTAAAAATGGTGACCTTCTACGACCGGGACAACCTCATGGATTTCACTACCCATACCGTAATGCATAACCTCATCGAAGGAATCGTGCTGGTAACGGTCATTGTCCTGATCTTTATGGCCGACTGGCGGACCACCCTGATTGTCTCCATCATCATCCCGCTGTCACTTCTTTTTGCTTTCCTGTGCCTGAAACTGGCAGGGATGAGTGCCAATTTATTGTCGCTGGGAGCAGTCGATTTCGGGATTATCATCGACGGAGCCGTCGTCATGGTAGAAGGGCTCTTCGTTATGCTCGACCACAAAGCCCATAAATATGGGGACGAAAAATTCAATAAAATGGCCAAAGCCGGCTGGATCAAACAGACCGGAACCGGGCTGGGGAAAGCCATTTTCTTCTCGAAGCTGATCATCATCACCTCCCTGATTCCCATTTTCTCCTTCCAGAAAGTAGAAGGGAAAATGTTCTCGCCACTTGCCTTTACCCTGGGATTTGCATTGATAGGGGCCCTGATCTTTACCCTGACTCTGGTTCCCGTGCTTTCCCACCTGCTGCTGAACAAAAACGTAAAGGAAAAGAACAACCCGTTCGTGAATTTCTGGGACCGTAGCGTGATGCGTGGCTTCAACTATACTTTTAAACATAAAAAAATAAGCCTGATCGTGGCCCTGTCCTTCATGGCAGCCACTTTATTCTCCGGGAAATTCCTCGGTACCGAATTCCTTCCTCAGCTGAACGAAGGGTCGCTCTGGATCACCGCCGAAATGCCGATGAGCTCCTCTTTGAAAGAATCCCTGAAAACGGCCGACCTCCTGAAGAAAGACATTATGCAGTTCCCGGAAGTAACGGATGTACTGGCCCAGACCGGAAGGAGCAACGACGGCACCGACCCGAACGGCTTCGGATTCGTACAGTTTGCCGTCAACCTTAAACCCAAAGAGGACTGGAAACGGAACATTACCTATGAAGAGCTCATCGAGGAAATTGATAAAAAGCTGAGGAATTACCAGGGCATCACCTTTAATTATTCCCAGCCGATCTCCGATAATGTGGCGGAAGCGGTCGCCGGATTCAAGGCGGAAAACGGCATCAAGATCTATGGCGATAACCTGCAGACGCTGGATAAGCTTGCGGAAGAAGTGCTGATGCAGATTAAAAATGTGCAGGGTGTGAAAGATCCCGGGATCATTAAAAATATAGGACAGCCGGAAGTGAGCGTGGTGCTCGACCGGGATAAAATGGCTGCTTACGGAGTAATGCCGGATGACGCGCAGTCGGTGCTGGAAATGGCATTCGGCGGGAAAACCGCCTCGGAAATGTTCGACGGTGAAAGGAAGTTCCCGATCCGTCTCCGTTACGCCCGGGAATACCGGAAAGATGAAACCGATATTGCCGCCCTGATGGTTCCTACCCAGGACGGCGCCAAAATTCCCCTGAAAGAAATCAGCACCATTGAAAAAGACAACGGGGCCGCCTTCATTTACCGGGATGATATCAAGCGGTATATCGGGGTGAAATTTTCCATCCGCGACCGTGATTTGGGAAGCACCATTGCCGATGCCCAGAAGGCTGTATCCAGGATTGAGCTTCCGGACGGATATTCCTTAGGGTGGACCGGCCAGTTTGAAAACCAGCAACGGGCTTCCAAAAGGCTGACGCAGGTGGTGCCGGTCAGTATCCTGGGCATCTTCTTCCTGCTGTTCATCCTCTTTGGCAATATGAAAGACTCTTTACTGGTATTGGCGAATGTGCCTTTTGCATTGATCGGAGGAATCATTGCCCTGCACGTGACGGGAATCAATTTCGGGATTTCCGCCGGCGTCGGGATGATTGCGCTGCTCGGGATCTGCATCCAGAACGGGGTCATCCTGATTACGGAATTCCATCAGAATGTAAAGGACGGGCTGAGCCTGGACCATGCCATCCTGAACGGCGTGAAATCCAGGACACGGCCGGTGATTATGACAGCCCTGATGGCCTCCATCGGACTGATGCCGGCCGCCCTGTCCACAGGAATCGGTTCGGAATCCCAGAAGCCGCTGGCCATCGTGATCATCGGAGGGCTGATTACCGCTACGGTACTGACGCTGCTTATTTTCCCGATCATCTTCTGGATCTTCAACAGGACCGGGAAATCACGGCAGATTGCATAACCTTTTACCATCATAAAAAAGAAGCCCGGAGAAATTTTCTCCGGGCTTCCGACTATTGAAATAAGTATTATGAGGTTAAAATCCCAGTCCTACAGCAAATGCTTTTACGCCGTTCGGATAATCTGCCACTGAAGTGGCAGCTCCCGTTGAGGTATTGATGCTGTAGATTTTTGTTGTGCTTCCTACGGTAGCGATCAGATAAGCTTTCTGGCTCATGCCTCCGATATCGAAGCCGTTGGCATTGGAAATATTGATCCCCAGGGAACCTGTTTCCACCAAAGTCCCGTTGTTCGGCGGATTCTGCTGGTATAACTTATCGGTGTTATGATCGATGACGAA
>JAKOOI010000059.1 GCA_022701475.1 Weeksellaceae bacterium | reverse complement strand
AGCATCGGGATCAAATTGGAATTGATCTTATTTATAATCAGACTTTTACTAAATACACAGCAGTGATTTTTTATTTTTGTTTAATCTCAAACGGCGATGTTCCTGAATATTTGATTATTTTAGACCTGATAAAGATAAAAATCATAAATTTGCAAGATTAAATATATAATATATGAGTTGTGGATGTAAAACATCCGGCGATTCTGCACATTCTTGCGGACCCAAGAAAACCGCGAATGGCTGTGAAAATGTAAATACCTGTGGTAATAGTTATAAATTAAGTGTTTTCGACTGGCTTTCCGACATCAGCAATCCTGCACCGAACCGGTGTGATTTTGTAGAAGTCAGATTTAAAAATGACAGAAAATCTTTTTATAAAAACGTACATAATATCCCTTTACATATAGGTAGTGTAGTTACAGTAGAATCAAGTCCCGGACATGATGTAGGTGTGGTAAGTCTCACCGGAGAACTGGTAAAGATCCAGATGAAAAAGAAGAGATGCCCTGAAGATGCTGCCCTGAAAATATACCGGCAGGCCAATCAGAAGGATCTCGAAGTATGGCAGGAAGCCAGAAAGAAAGAAGATACCGTAAAAATAGAAGCGCGCAAGATTGCCCACCGGATCGGCCTCGAAATGAAGATTACCGATGTGGAGTACCAGGGCGACGCTTCAAAAGTCACGTTTTATTATACGGCTGAAAACCGGGTGGATTTCAGACAGCTGATCAAGGAATACGCAGGTGCATTCCGCACGAAAATCGATATGAAACAGATCGGTTTCAGGCAGGAAGCGGCAAAGGTAGGCGGTATCGGATCTTGCGGAAGAGAACTCTGCTGTTCCACATGGCTTACGGATTTCAGGTCCGTGAATACCAATGTAGCCAGATACCAGCAGCTGAGCATCAATCCCCAGAAACTGGCCGGACAGTGCGGAAAGCTGAAATGCTGCCTGAATTACGAGCTCGACAGTTACCTGGACGCCCTCAGCAACTTTCCTTCTTCCTCCACTACCCTGGATACGGAAAAAGGCAGGGCCTTCTGTATTAAAATAGATGTTTTCAAAAAGAAAATGTGGTTTGCCTACGTAGACAGCTCCATGGCCTGGTATGATTTCGATATTGACCTGGTAAAAAAGCTGATTGCCAAAAACAAACGTGGTGAAAAAACCCTTCCGCTCGAAGAGCTGAAACAGCCGGAAACGGCACCGTTTGCCAGCATTGACCTGATCCAGGAAAATAATGTTGACCGTTTTGAAAAGAAAAACAGGAACAACAGGAATAAGAACCAGAACAGATCCGGAAACGGACAGGGGCAGAATCAGGGACCAAGGAAAAACAACAATAACAGACCTGAAAGACAGGAACGTTCTGACAGACCCGAAAGAGCCGAAAGAAGCGAACGTCCGGAAAGGGCCCATAAGCAGGAAAGGCAGCCGAAACAAAATCCGAACGCCGGTGCCGGTGCCAATACCCAGCCGAGGCAACAGAGACCTCAGCAACAGAAACCCCAACTGGAGAAAGCGGAAACTGGAGTAAATATAAATAATGAGGCCGGAGAGAGAAAGCCCAATCCGAACAAGAAAAAATTTAAAAAGAAGTTTCCTCCAAAAAAAGACAATAATGGGTAAAATTTCAGGATTATTATCCCTCATGCTTTTTTTTAGCTGCCAGTCTTCTTCGGAAGGCGAGGTCATCATGAATTCCGTTAATAACAAATGGAACAGGAAAGGTGAGCAAAAGTTCAGTCTTGAAATTTCAGATCCCCAAAATCCTAAGGACATCCTATTTGTCGTAAGGAACAACAATGAATATCCTTACAGCAATATCCGGTTCATCGTTAACTTCACCGACATTCAGTCCAGGAAAAAACAAACGGATACGATGAACTACATCCTCGCAAAGCCCAACGGCGAATGGCTGGGAACGGGATTCGGAGATACGAAGGAAACCCTGTTCCAGTATAAATTAAACTACCGGTTTCCGGCAAAGGGAAAATATGAAATCGGCCTTACACAGGCGATGAGGAACGACAACCTTCCGGGAATTGAAGACATTGGAGTAAAAATAGAAACGGCAAAACCGTAATCATCAATGGAAGAAAACAAATCGAATGCAGGAAGAAAAGGGAAAACCTTCCCTCTTCCGCCCAAAAAGAAAAATACCGCATGGAAAAAATGGGTCCGGATGATCTGGATTGGCCTTATTGCGGTGGTTTTAGGGATTTCAGCACTTTTCTTTGCAGTGTCCCAGGGTTTCCTCGGCGAAATGCCCGATGTAAAGGAGCTTGAGAACCCGGATATTTATGTAGCCTCCGAAATCATCTCTTCAGACGGTGTGCTTCTCGGCAAGTTTGAGAAGGAGAAAACACAGCCTATCATTTATAAAGACCTTCCTCCTTTTCTTATCTATGCCTTACAGGCTAAAGAGGATGAACGTTTTAAGGAACACTCGGGAATTGATTTACAGTCGGTGGCCAGAGCTATTGTATATGGAGGCGGACGCGGAGGCGGATCCACCATTACCCAGCAGCTTGCAAAACTGCTTTTTACAAACGGAGCTTCCCAGAATAAAATTGAAAGAGCTTTCCAAAAATTAAAAGAGTGGGTGGTGGCTGTAAGCCTTGAGAAAAGGTATACAAAGGAAGAAATTGTCACTTTATACTTCAATAAGTTCGATTTCCTGTACAACGCCAACGGAATTGAAATGGCCTCTAAAATCTATTTCAATAAAAAAACGTCCGAGCTGACATTGCCGGAAGCCGCCATGTTTGTGGCCATGCTGGAAAATCCGGTGAAGAACAATCCGATGAGAAACCCTGAAAGGGCGAAAACAAGACGTGACGTAGTACTGGACCAGATGCTTAAAACAGGATATATCGACCAGGAGACTTTTACCAAAGCAACGGCTACTCCCATTGCCCTGGATTATCATCCCATAAAAAACATCAGCGACGGATATTCCGCTTATTACAAGTTCTATCTGAGAAAAGAAATCGATAAATACCTGGACGATTACGAGAAACAGAACGGTAAAAAACTGAACCTGTATAAAGACGGCCTGAAGATTTATGTAACACTGGATTCCAAAATGCAGAAATATGCCGAGGATGCCATTAAAGAACATTTAACAGATGTCCAGAAAAGGTTTGATGCCGAGCAACGGGGCAGAAAAAACTGGCCGTTCTATTATCTGAACGACAAGCAGATCAGCGAAGTGATGGTTCAGGCCATGAAAAGGACCGGGCGTTACAAACAGCTGAAAGCAGCAGGCGTTTCCGAAGATTCCATCATGATGGAATTCAAGAAGCCGGTAAAAACCTCCCGCTTTACCTGGGCAGGAGAAGAAGAAGTTGAAATGTCGCCATGGGATTCCATCCGGTGGCATAAGAAAGTGGCTCAGGCCGGCCTGATGTCGGTAACTCCGGGAACCGGTGACATCAAAGCCTGGGTAGGCGGTATCGACTGGCAGCACTTCCAGTATGACCACATCAAACAGGGAAAAAGGCAGGTAGGATCCACCTTTAAGCCATTTGTATATGCTACGGCCATTATGAAACTGGGGATGACCCCTTGTTCCGTAGTTTCCAATGCCAGCTTCAACAAAGGAACCTATCACGTTCCGGGAAGAGGCGGCATGCTGACCCTGAAAGATGCCCTTGCCCATTCCCAGAACCCGGTGGCGCTACGGCTTGCTGAGATGGCAGGAACCCAGAGCGTCATTCAGACAGCCCGGGACCTTGGGGTAACGGAAGATATTTCCACCAGCCTGCCGATGGCCTTGGGTTCTTCCGATATTACGATCTATGAAATGGTAGGTGCCTACAGTACTTTTGCCAATTACGGTAACTACAACAAGCCGGAAATGATCTGGAGAATCGAAGATGCCAACGGAAGGGTAATCAAGGAAGTGAATGCGGAACCGAAGGAAGTAATGAACCCGATGTATGCCTATACCATGATCGAACTGATGAAAGGCGTAGCCCAATACGGTACGGCTTCCGGTGAATTGGGAAGAAAAGGGATTTCAAAAGATATAGAAATTGCCGGTAAAACGGGAACTACACAGAATAACTCCGACGGTTGGTTCATGGGAATCGTACCGAAGCTCGCTACCGGTGCCTGGGTAGGATGGGAAGACCGTGCCACCCACTTCTTCGGAACCGGAGAAGGACAGGGAGCTAAAATGGCCTTACCGATCTGGGCCATCTTCATGAAGAAAGTATGGGCCGATAAAAGCCTCGGTGTTTTGCCAAGTGATAAGTTCGTAAAGCCTTCCGAATGGAAAGACGGCTGCTCCAACCTGAAAGGGCTTAGCGGAGGATATGGTGATGACGGAGGACTGCAGACCCTGGATGAGATCAAGAATCCGAAGCCCGCAGAACCTTCCGGGCCTAAAACTTCAGGTAAAAAAGAAGAAAACATCAATGATAACCTGAATACAGGCGAAGATATAGACTTCAATAATAAATAAATTCTTTCATAGAAATACACAGGACCTTTCAATCATTTGAAAGGTCTTTTCTATTTAATGCCTACCTTTGATCTTATGAATATCGAAAATATCCGACAACCCTTCATAAAAATATTCCCCGGTGATTTTTCCGGGAACATGATGCAGCGAAATACCCCGAAAGTCCTGTTTTCAACAGTGGCTCCGGCCGGTTTCGACCAGCCAAGGCTCATTGCCTTCAATGAGAAACTGGCCCAGGATTCCGGTCTGGGGAATTTTGAAGTGAAAGACCTTGATTTTCTGGTGGGAAACCGGCTTCCGGAGAACATACAGCCTTATGCTACTGCTTATGCGGGGCATCAGTTCGGAAATTGGGCAGGCCAGCTGGGAGACGGCCGGGCCATCCTTGCCGGAGAGATCATAAATGCTTCCGGGCAGCGGAACGAAATCCAGTGGAAAGGTGCCGGAGCAACCCCATATTCCCGTCATGCCGACGGAAGAGCGGTACTGAGATCATCTGTCCGGGAATACCTGATGAGTGAAGCCATGTTCCATCTCGGAATCCCTACTACCCGTGCACTGAGCCTTGCTTTTACAGGAGAAGAAGTAGTTCGCGATATCATGTATGACGGTAATCCGAAAGATGAAAAGGGAGCCGTTGTTATCCGTACTGCAGAAAGCTTTCTGCGTTTCGGGCATTTCGAGCTGATGTCCGCACAAAGAGAATACGATACGCTCCGGAAACTGACGGATTATACCATCGATAATTACTATCCGGAAATCAGTTCAGAAGGACCACAGAAATACAGGGACTTCTTTGAAAGCGTGTGCCGCAAAACAGCTGACCTCATGGTAGAATGGTACCGCGTGGGATTTGTTCATGGCGTGATGAATACCGACAACATGTCAATTCTCGGGCTTACCATCGATTACGGGCCGTATTCGATGATGGACGAGTATAACCTGAACTTTACACCCAATACCACCGATCTGCCGGGCAGGAGATATGCCTTTGGAAAGCAGGGGCAGATTGCCCAGTGGAATCTGTGGCAGCTGGCGAACGCCCTTCACCCGCTGATCCAGGATGAAAAATTCCTTGAGGAGATCCTTAATGATTTCGGAAGTTACTTTTGGGAAACCCATGACCGGATGCTGTGCCGGAAATTCGGCTTCGACCAACTGCTGACGAATGACGAAAAGTTTTTTACCGGATGGCAGAGCCTGATGCAGGACCTTCAGCTCGATTACACCTTGTTTTTCAGCCAGCTTGCACAGTATGACCGGACAGCAGACCTCAGGACGCAGTTCGAAAATGTTTCTTACACGTTCCTGAACGAGAAAGACCTCTCCCAACTGAATGCCTTCCTGCAGGAATATCAGTCAAGACTGGAGCGGAACCTGATTTCACAGGAAAAGTCTTTGGAAATCATGAATAAGACAAATCCTAAATTCATTGTAAGAAACTACCTGCTGTATCAATGCATTGAAGAAATTAATGAAGGCAAAACGGAAATACTGGAGAAGCTGACGGATGCCCTTGAACATCCGTATGAAGAACGCTATCCTGAGTTTTCCGTGAAAAGGCCTTCAGGATATGATGACATTTCAGGATGTTCCATGCTTTCCTGTAGTTCATAGCGCCGGCTTTATGATATATTACACCTCTTCAGACTGTACATGCTGAAGAGGTTTTTTATTGCAGTCTCGTAACGTCATTCCTTTGTAATTTGGTTTTCAAATCATTATACTGCACCAATATGCCTGATATTATTAAATTATTTTATTTTAACATAATTTATTAATCCATTATTAATTAAATTAAAATATTATTGCACCGTTCATTACAATAAAAGTAAATTATTATCTTTGCAACATCAACAGATCAGATATGCATCTGTAGAAGGGTTAAGAAGGTGATTCGGAATCTACATGGCATATTATCCTTTTCTTACCACACCATACCATCCCATTTTATTTTCCGAACAATAATAAATTATATTAAAATTTTCAACATGAACAAACACGCATCTATTGCAGTTGCCCTTCTTTTCTCATCATTCCTGTATTCCCAAGTCGGGATCAATACTCAGACTCCCAGAGCTACTTTTGAGGTAAGTGCCGGAAACAGCAACGGAACCACGGCGGAAGGAATGATCCTGCCGAAGCTTACCGGAAACCAGATTCAGGCTGCCGATAACCAGTACGGCGCCGGGCAGACAGGAACCGTCATGTATGCTACCGCCGCTGTTTCTGTAACAACACCCAAAACCCTCAATATCGATTCGGAAGGATATTATTATTTTGACGGAACCCTATGGCAGAAACTGGGAAGAACTTACATGGCAAGCAATGGAATTTCTTTATCCGGCAGCAATCTGCGTCTGGGAGGAGCACTGAACCAGGTCACCACCATTAGCAATAACGGAAATGCCCTGAATATCTCCGGCTCTGCTTCTACCACCACCTTTGATTCAGCGGGAAATATAGGGATCGGGACTGCAGTCCCTTCTCAGCCGCCGGATGTGAACGGAACCGCCCGCCTCCGTAATATACCCTCTTCCGGAGGTACCGTAATGCTGACCGCCGATAATGACGGTGTAATCCGTAAGCAAGCGCTTCCTGCTGCTTCCGCACCGGTTATTCAGGCCAGTGTTTCTCCTGCCGGAGCTACGCTCAATTCCACCAACTGGGCCGATTACAATTATACCGGAACAACCATTACCATCCCGGCAAACAGCAAATATATCGTAAATACCACCCAGCTTGTGACGAACTTCACCCTTATGCCGGCAGGCCAGTCAATCTGGTTACGCAGTACTTTTTCAGACAGTCCCACTACTTTCAGTTTCAGTAATGATATTGTAGGATCGCGGCTGATGAGCGGAATATGGGGACCTTCTACAAGATTCGGACTGCTTTCGGGGGCAGTTATCCTGAATAATACCACTTCTTCTGCAAAGACGTATTATTACTGGGTAGGACAGGTAGACAACAATGGATATACCGGGACAGTTGACAGTT
>JAKOOI010000035.1 GCA_022701475.1 Weeksellaceae bacterium | reverse complement strand
TTATTAATTAAAAAACGCTGCTTGTTCAGGGCGATTTTTTCGGGGTTCTCCGAAGGCCTCTGGATGTACAGCACCGTCCATGGACTGTTATAATAACTGGCGAGCCTGGCGGTTTTCCGGATGATGTTCCTGGCTATTTTTTCATTGCTGCTGATGCAGGCCAGGAATTTTACAGGCTTAAAGCTTTCGGTTTTGATCTCAGTTTCCACTTTCCTTTCCACGTGGGTCGCTACCTCTTTCAAAGCCAGTTCCCGGAGCTGAAGGATATGTCCACTCTGGAAAAAATGGTTCAGGGCGGTCTGGATTTTTTCTTTCTTGTAAATCTTTCCTTCTTTCAGTCTTGTCAGCAGTTCGTCGGCGGTTAAATCGATATTTACCACTTCATCGGCAAGGGCCAGGATTTTGTCGGGAACGCGTTCCGCAACTTCGATTCCGGTAATCTTCTTTACCTCTTCATTCAAACTTTCGATATGCTGGATATTCATCGCACTGATCACATTGATTCCATTGTCCAGGATTTCCAGCACGTCCTGCCATCGCTTCTTGTTCTTGGATCCTTCGATGTTCGTGTGGGCCAGCTCATCCACCAGAACCACTTCCGGATGGGTATTGATGATGGTCTGAAGATCCATTTCTTCCAGGTTTTTGCCTTTGTAGAACGAAGATCTTCTCGGAATTTCCGGAATGCCGTCTGTAAGGGCTACGGTTTCTTCCCGGCCGTGCGTCTCAATGTAACCGATCTTCACATCAATGCCGCTCCGCAACAGGGCATGGGCTTCCTGCAGCATCCGGAAGGTCTTTCCCACACCGGCACTCATCCCGATATAAATCTTGAATTTTCCTTTCCGGGATTTCTGGATCAGTTCTAAAAAATCGGTTGCTGACGACATGGATTTTATTTTTTTGAGTTGAAATTTTTGCATTTTTTTAAACCTCATAGGTTTTCAAAACCTATGAGGTTTAGATGTGGTTAGAACCAGGCAGCCAGGCTCGTCGTAATAAAAAAGTTTCCTCTCTTAAACTCGTCATTCTTCATAAAAATCGCATCCTTCGAACTGAAGCTTCTTGCTTCCGTACGGAAAACGACATGTTTGGAAACGGCATAATCCACATTCACGGAGTAACCGAAAGTCTGGAATCCGTTCGGGGTTTTCGTATTGATGATCACTCCGTTTTTGTCGTTGTAATATTCAACCCTGCCGGCCAGTGCCCACTGATTATCCAATTGATATTTCAGCAAAATATTCGGGGAATACCACAGGTTGTAGCTTTCGCTGCCTTTTTCCTTCTGTTCGGCGCCGATATCGAATCCGAGGATTGTGGAAAATTGATCGGTCAACTGAAAACTTCCGAAAAAGTCATGGAAATACCGCATTCTTTTTTCGGCTTTTGCTTTATCGTTTCCGATGAACGAGCTGCTGTTCAGGGTAATCTTTTCATTCGGTTTGTAGGTCAGCTGATGGCCGAAGGAAACCGTCTGATTGCCTTCCGGTTTGGCGATCCGCTGCCAGCCGTTGAGCACGAGTCCGCTCAGGAACCATTTGCCGTTATCCGAAGTATAGGAAATTTTGGCTCCGGTTTCAAAATACGGCGAATTTTCAGCCGCTAAGCTTCGGGTCAGGTTGATATTGTCTTTCCCGATGGCACTTTCCCAGCCGATATGCGAAGGCATGATCCCGGCATCAATCCAGAGATTCTTCGTTTTTGAAATTTTAACACCGATATTGGCTTCGTTCACGTAGCGTAAAGCTTCCTGCTCGGCAGCCATATTATCCTGGGCGTAGGTTCCGGCCATTAAAGCGATATTCGCCCGGAAGTTATCATCCTGATAAGAACCTTTTACCAATCCCAGGTTCAGGTTTACTTCATTGTGGCGGTTGTAGGAATACAGAAAATTCTGGCGGATATGATTGGCCGGTTCGTTGAAATCATACGTATAAAAAAGTTCTGCATATGCCGAAAACGTAATTTTGTTATTCGTTTTTACGGAATCCGCCGACTGTGCTTTTGGGAAGAAAATTCCTAACAGGATACTGGCAACTATATATTTTTTCATGGGTGATGGAAGTACAGCAAATACTGTACATATTTGGATTAATTTAAATGGTTTGAAAGGTTCTTTTCAGACAAGTTCATCTGTAATTGACGCAAAGGATGATGATGTTGTTTCCACATATTTTAAAGCGGGCAAAGTTGAGCGGCAAGCTGCTGATGAAGCGAAAGAATAAAGTCCGCTTCATCAGATCAGCCTGCTGATCATGTCTTTGCCTCCTGATATGATGTCTCAGGAATTAAAAACTTTGCGTTAAAAAAGCAGTGAAGTAATGCTTTAAAATATTTAGTCCTTTCGCCTTTAAGATAAGATCGATTATAAACTAAATACAAGCAGGTACTTACTACCTTAATTCGTTCAGCGCAATATTCAGTTTCAGGACATTCACTTTTGAAGGGCCGAAAAAAGAATCTTCCGTCTGTCTGGTAATCAGGCTTTCGATTTTCTCCAACGGGATCTTTCTTTCTTTTGCAATTCTTCTTGCCTGGTAAGCGGCACCTTCCGGCGAAATGTCAGGATCCAGTCCGCTTCCGCTGGCGGTTACCAGTTCGACGGGAACTTTTACGTCCTGCATTTCCGGGTTCTGCATTTTCAGGGTGTCGATTCTTTTCTGAACCGTTTGAAGATATTCCTCATTACTTGGCCCCTTGTTGCTTCCGGCACTTCCGGCGGCGTTGTAATTTACCGCCGAAGGCCGGCCGTGGAAATATTTCGGGGATTTGAATTCCTGGCCGATGTTGGCGTAAAATTTCTGTCCTTTATAGTTGATGATTTCCGCATTTCCTTGTGTCGGTAAAACCTTGGAACCTGCGTACACGATGCCTGAATAAATCCCGACGATCATCAGCATAACCAAAGTCAGTCGTAAGGCAGATAAAATATGATTTTTCATTGT
>JAKOOI010000033.1 GCA_022701475.1 Weeksellaceae bacterium | reverse complement strand
AAAATAATTTCAATGAACTTTAAAGTCCCTGTTCTTGCTTCTGCTGTTGCAGTAATGCTTTTTACTTCTCAGGCCCGCGCCCAGGAAGCCCCGAAATATGACTATGTAGAGGCCTTCAAGCCGTTCTTCTATCCCCAGACCGGTACGGAAACCCGTTCTGCCAGCGGCCAGCCCGGGCATGCGTACTGGCAGAATTCAGCAGATTACCAGCTGAATGTAAGCCTTGATGAAGCGAAAAACGAGATCACCGGAACGGCAGAGATTACCTATACCAACAACAGCCCCGATAAGCTCGGATTCTTATGGCTGCAGCTCGACCAGAACCTGTTTGCCAAAGATTCCAGAGGAAATGCCGTGGTTCCGGTGTCCGGAAGCCGGAATGGAGCACATGGCGAAGAGTTCGACGGCGGTTACCGGATCAAATCGGTAAAACTGGACGGGAAAGACGTGAAGTATACCATTACCGACACCCGGATGCAGATCGATCTTCCGGCTGAACTGAAATCCCGCGGCGGAGTAGCAAAAATTAAAATCGAATACTCGTTCCTTTCCCCGAAATACGGTTCGGACCGGATGGGAATCGAAGATACCAAAAACGGGAAAATCTTCACGGTGGCCCAGTGGTACCCGAGAATGTGCGTGTATGACGATGTTCTCGGATGGAATACGATGCCTTATCTGGGAGCATCCGAATTTTACCTGGAATACGGAAACATTAACGCCAATATTACCGTGCCGGCCAGTCACTATGTCGTAGCTTCAGGAGAACTGTTGAATCCTAAAGAAGTATACTCAAAAGATGAAAACAGCAGATGGGAACAGGCAAAGAACAGCGATAAGACCGTGATGATCCGTACGGAATCCGAACTGGGGAAAAATACACAGTCCGGAACCAGGACCTGGAAATTCAGGATCAGCCAGGCCCGGGATTTTGCATGGGCTTCTTCACCGGCTTTCATTTTAGATGCTGCGAGAATCAACCTTCCGGACGGCAAGAAGTCACTGGCAGTTTCTGCTTATCCAGCAGAAAGTGCAGGGAATGAAGCGTGGGGAAGATCTACCGAATATACCAAGGCTGCTATTGAACATTATTCTTCAAAATGGTATCCGTATACCTATCCTGCCGCAACCAATGTGGCCGGAAACGAAGGCGGAATGGAATACCCGGGAATTGTTTTCTGCCATATGAACTCCAAAGGCAGCGAACTCTGGGGCGTTACTGATCATGAATTCGGGCATAACTGGTTCCCGATGATCGTAGGTTCCAACGAAAGGCTGTTTGCCTGGATGGATGAAGGTTTCAATACGTTTATCAATGAACTTTCAACGGAAGCCTTCAACAAAGGCGAATATTACGAAAAGAAAAACATTGCCCAGAGCGGTGCTTTCCTGATGAATGACAATTTTGAGCCGGTTATGGTAGGCCCCGACAATATGAAGGAAAGCAGCATCGGGATTCTGGCGTATTACAAACCCGGACTCGGACTGGGCGTACTGAGAGAATCGATCTTAGGACCGGAAAGATTCGACAAGGCATTCAGGACCTATATCGACCGGTGGGCATTCAAACATCCTACGCCGTGGGACTTTTTCCATACGATGGAAAATGTTTCCGGGGAAGAGCTGAACTGGTTCTGGAGAGGATGGTTCATCAACAAATGGAAGGTTGACCAGGCAGTGAAGAACGTGAAATATATAAACGGGGATTTCAAGAACGGTGCCCAGATTACCGTGGAAAACATCGGTCAGCTGCCGATGCCGACTACTGTACAGGTAAAATTCAAAGACGGGACTTCACAAACGGTAAAGCTGCCGGTTGAAGTATGGAAAAGAAATAAAGAATGGACGTTTAAGATCAATTCTGCAAAAGAAATAGAACAGGTGAAACTGGATCCGGATTCCCTGATTCCGGATGTGAACATGCAGAACAACAGCTGGTCATCTGCCAGTGCAAAACCTATGGAAAAGGTGAATCTGAAAGATTTTACCGGAACTTTCGGAAGCAAGGAGCTGCCTGTTAAAATTACCTTTACCGAGAAAAACAACCAGCTTTTCGGGCAGGCAGCCGGCCAGCCGGAAATCCCGTTTGAGTACGCAGGTGACAATACCTTTACTTTTGATCCGGCCCAGATTTCAATGATCTTCAGTCAGGATAAAAAAAGTATGACTTTCAAGCAGGGAGGAAAGGAATTCAAATTTACCAAAGAATAAAAACCGTTCATCATCAGTAAACACGGCTCCGGAAATATTTTCCGGAGCTTTTTTGTTAATGTAAATGAACGATAAAATCCTGTAATCATCTTTTCCCTGCCGGAGAAATGCTATTTTTGTGGCTTTGATCATTAAATAGAATGAATATGAAACTGAGATTTTCAATCGTAGGCCTGATGCTTTTTGCAATGGGGTTTTCACAGGAGCTGAAGGTAATGAGCTTCAACATCAGACTGAATGTGGATTCTGATAAAGAAAATGCGTGGCCGAACAGGAAACAGGAAGTTGCCGATTTACTGACCTATTATCATCCCGATTATTTTGGGGTGCAGGAAGCCCTTCCGGAGCAGATGAAGGATATCAGAACCGGTCTGAAAAATTATGACTATATCGGCGTCGGAAGAGAGGACGGAAAAGAAAAAGGGGAATTTTCGGCCATCTTCTATGATACGGACCGGCTGAAAGCGGTAAAGTCCGGGACTTTCTGGCTTTCGGAAACTCCGGAAAAACCGTCCAAAGGATGGGATGCCGCACTGAACCGGATCTGTACCTATGCCGTATTCAAAGACAAAAAATCAGGAAAGGAATTCATGGCGCTGAATCTTCACTTCGACCATATCGGAACCGTAGCCCGGGTAAAATCCTCGGAACTGATTTTAAAGAAAATCAAAGAACTCAATCCCGGAAACCTGCCGGTGACCGTAAGCGGGGATTTTAACCTTACGGAAGACTCGGAGCCGATTA
>JAKOOI010000598.1 GCA_022701475.1 Weeksellaceae bacterium | reverse complement strand
TTACCAGATCTTCTTCAAAGATGTACCGGTCTTCCTTTTTTATCTCCGTTCCGTCTTCCGAACAGATGATCCAGGACACCTGGACCGCAGAGGGCCAGTTTCCGGTGTCGGAATACGGCAGATCCCAGCGTTTGGGAACGGCGGTGGTTTCCGTATCAATAAATAAAAGGTAAGAATTCACGGGAAATGTTTAAATACAAATGTAGTGATATTGATCTTTTCAGGAGCCTAATTAGTTGTTATAATTTTATATTTTACAGTATATTTCAAACTTTAATTTTGAAATATACGCTCGTAGATTTAGCGGATTCTGCAGATTTTTAAAATAATAATGGACCAGGAAGTAAAGCAGGATATTAAATGTGGTCAAACCGGCCAGGTAAGAGAAATTAATTTCTCCTGATCAGTGCACCTGCATAGTATTTGTACAGTTTAGCTACATTCGTACTCCGTACTCCGTAGGTTTTTTTATCTTTCTTAATCGCCATTTGAAAGAGTGCTTTATAAAAGTATTTTTATTGTAACTTATTTATAAAACCTGATTTTTTTCAGAAAGATTTATAGATGAATTAATAAGAAGTCGTATCTTTCATTAATATACAGATAACTTCTGAACTTTTTTAAGTTGTTTTTTCAGTCTTCTTTTTATTTACTTTTTCTGTAAATTTAATATCGTTACTTTTTTTATTATTACTGAGAAAATCACTTATTTTATATTCCTCCTGTTTTGTCAATGGCTTTCCATCTCCGATGAAATCTACATCTAATTCTTTTAATTTATTTTTCATTGGGAAAGTATTTATGAGTTAATTTTAATGCAGCAATTCTATCGATGATCATAATTCTTCCACCAATATGAACAGCTCCCACAGATTCTTCGTAATGCTTGATAAGCTGGCTTTTAGCGATAAACGAAACATTACCGTCATGACCTCTTTGAAAAGATAATTTACAAGCGAAAGCAACAAGATTTCCGGGAACACCGGCATAAACCTTTTCTCTTCCTTTATTGAATGGTGAACTTTCAATTAAATGCATATAAACGTGGTCTGATTTTACTTCCAAGCTTATCAAACCCTGAATTATATTACTATTATTTGTTATCGAAAGCTTGTAAACTTCTCTTTGCGGTTGCTTTAATTCATTTTTCCAATTAAATTGCCAGCCATTCTTCTTTAAAATAGCCTTTAATTCAGAAATCGAATTTATTAAGATTACTTCAGTTGTAAAACTATCACCGGTAATAATATTCTGAATCGAATTTGTAAGCTTATCAATTTCAAATTCAAGACCTATTTCCTGTTTTTGTTTCATTAAGTGAATATACAAAAATTGAATTATATAACAAAGATACAGCTTAATATTCTGCGCCTGACACAGAAAAAAACAGGACACCGATGGCATCCTGTTTTTTATTTATCTTGTCATTAAAACTTACCAGAATCTTACGTAAATAGCGGTAAGCAGTAATAAAGTAACGACAATAAGTATCATCGTTCTTGGATCTACCTTAAACATTTTGCTGTCGATGGCAAAAGCTTTCGGGTTAACTTTCGGACCAGCCAAGCTGATCAGTACCATCACGACGATGGTGATGAAAAACGACCATCCCATATTGATGAGGAAAGGGATTTCGGTGATGGTATGCACCACGCCGTTTTCCAGCTTTTCGTAAGTGAATGCCGTATACAGCCAGGTTTCTTTTCCGAAGATGCCGATCGCAAAGCTGTTGAAGAAGATCGCCAGGGCAAAGCCTAAGATGACCCCTACCAAAGCTGCCGTTCCGGTTGTTCTCTTCCAGAACATTCCCAGTAAGAACATCGCAAATACTCCAGGGCTGATAAATCCGGTGTATTTTTGGATAAAGGTGAATCCGCCTTCTCCACCGATGCCCAGAACGTCGGTCCAGGTAAAGGCAAGCGCGACCATCATTGCGATGATGATGACCCATCTTCCGGTTCTTACCATCTGGATTTCGGTAGCATCTGCTTTCAGGTATTTTTTATAGATATCCAAAGTGAAAATCGTAGAGATACTGTTTACTTTTCCGGCCAGGGAAGCTACGATGGCTGCTGTTAATGCCGCTACCGCCAGACCTTTCAATCCCGAAGGAAGGAAAGTAAGAATGGCAGAATACGCACCGTCTTTTACGCCGTTGAATCCGGGAAGCTGTCCTTTGGTATACAGCACATACGCTGCAATTCCCGGAAGCATCACGATGATCGGCATGAATAATTTCAGGAATCCGGCAAAAAGGATCCCGGTTCTTGCTGTTTTAAGGTCTGCTCCCAAAGCACGCTGGGTGATGTACTGGTTGCAGCCCCAATAGTTCAGGTTTACAATCCATTGTCCGGCAAAATACATAGCCAGTCCCGGTAATACGACATATTTCTGAACTTCCAGATTTTGTGGCATTCCCAAAGTAGTGGTGGTCGTTGTCGGTTTATCAAGCATCAGCTTAAAGTGTCCCGGTGCTTCGCTCATCAAAGTATTGAATCCGGCGAACGCATTTCCTACTGCTACTCCATTAATTCTCTGGTCAACGATCTGCAATGCCATATATACGGTAGCAAAACCACCGATGATCAGTA
>JAKOOI010000595.1 GCA_022701475.1 Weeksellaceae bacterium | reverse complement strand
CCCAGCACACCCAGGCTGTCACAGTCAGGAAGATCTTCATCCCATGGCGGTTCCGGGAAAATATCCCTTAGATTCCTGCTACCCTGACAATTAAAAACCGCAACCTGCCCGGAAAACCCGAGAATGCTTCCATAAACCAGCGGTTTACCCACCTTTACACAGGTGTCATTTACCAAATATCTTGTTATGAAATTATCGGAACCATCAACAATGATATCGTATTCTGAAATCAGTTGTTCCGCATTGGCAGCATTTATTTTAAAATGATGCCCGGTAAAATCCACCTGATGGTTAAGACTTTTAACAAACCGCTCCGCACTTTTTATTTTGGAACTGCCTACTGTATGTTCAGTATGGATAATCTGGCGGTTTAAATTGTGCAGTTCCACCTCATCAAAATCAACCACTCCAAGCGTCCCGACTCCTGCCGCAGCCAGATATTGGATCACCGGGCTGCCCAATCCACCTGCTCCGATAACCAAAACTTTGGAATTCATGATTTTCCGCTGGCCCTCCAGCCCGATTTCCTCTATGAAAATCTGGCGGCTGTAACGGGCAAAAATATTTTCACCTTTCATTTTTTATGATTTTAAACCATTAAGATTGATTTCAGGGAGTAAGCATATTAAGTATTCATAAGCGAAAGATAAATTCAATCCTATTTTTTTATATATTTCTTGAGTAAACGTAACCCTTTAATAAAATTAATGGTTTAATTCGTTTTATACTCCACTGTAAACGGCATCCCAGTCTTTCATGACGGGGTCATAGCCTGCTTTTCTGATGACTGTTTTGATTTCTTCCATGCTTCTTTCGTCACTGGTTTCAAACTGTTCCAGAGATTCTTTATCCACGGCATATCCGCCGGGATTGGTTTTGGAAGCGGCACTCATTGCCGTTGCTCCCAGTGAAACGATATGATTCCTAAACGTTTCGTTTTCCCGGGTTGAAATGGAAATCTCCAGGTCTTCGTTCCAGATACGGTAAGCACAGATCAGTTGCAGTAGATCTTTATCAGACATGATGAAATTCGGTTCGATGATGCCTTCCGCCGGCCGCAGCCTTGGAAATGATACTGAAAACTTAGATTTCCAGTACTGTTTCTGAAGATAACCGATATGAAGCGCATTGAAAAAGCTGTCTACCCGCCAGTCTTCCAGCCCGAGCAACACCCCTAATCCCATCTTATGGATTCCGGCTTTCCCGATCCGGTCGGGCGTTTCCAGACGGAAATCAAAGTTTGATTTCCTGCCTTTCGGATGGTATTCTTTGTATACTTCCTGGTGGTACGTTTCCTGGTACACCAGAACGGCATGTACCCCTGCTTCATGCAGCTGACGGTATTCTTCCTCCGACAAAGGCTGGACCTCAATGGAAATATTGGCAAAATGAGGCTTCAGCAGCTTTATGGCATTCAGAAAATAGCTGATTCCAACGGTTTTATGGGCTTCTCCGCTCACCAGCAGTACATGATTCACATCCATCGATTTCAAAACCGACACTTCGATCATCAGTTCCGTATCGGACAGGGTTTTCCGTTTAATGGAATTATCCAGGCTGAATCCGCAGTAGGTGCAGATATTCTGGCATTCATTGCTGAGGTAGAGCGGCGCATACAGCTGAATCGTTTTCCCGAAACGCTTTTGAGTAAGCCGTTGCGCCATTCCGGCCATGACCTCCAATTTTCCGGCAGCAACGGGAGCAATGAGATTAAGGAAATCATCAACAGTCCTTCTATTTTTCTGAAGGCTTCTTTCAACTTCAGTCAGCGTTACTTTTTCCAGCCTTGATTTAATTTCATCCCAGTGATACCGTTCAAAAACATCTTTAAAATTTTTCATGTCTCAGATTTAATCAAACAAAAAAGAAGTCAGCGGACTTGATGCTTCCGCGTGTTTTGAAATGGCTCCCAATCCTGCTTCGTAAGCCCTTCTTCCGGCAATAACCCCTTCTTTAAAGGCCAGGGCCATGCGTACGGGATCTCCGGCAACGGCAATCGCCGTATTTACCAGTACCGCATCAGCACCCATTTCCATCGCTTTCGCTGCATCGGAAGGTGCTCCGATTCCGGCATCCACTACGACAGGAACATTGCTCTGGCTGATGATAATTTCTAAAAAATCCAGGGTTTTCAGGCCTTTATTCGTGCCGATCGGTGCTCCCAGCGGCATAACCACCGCAGTTCCGGCATCTTCCAGGCGTTTGCACAAAACCGGATCGGCATGGATGTAAGGCATAACAATGAATCCTAATTTAGCCAGTTCTTCCGTAGCATATAAGGTTTCAATCGGATCCGGGAGCAGGTATTTCGGATCGGGATGAATTTCCAGCTTTACCCAGTTGGTTTCTAAGGCTTCCCTCGCCAGCTGCGCAGCCAGAACGGCTTCTTTCGCATTTCTTGCACCGGAAGTATTGGGTAAAAGATGAGATCCGGTGGGTTTCAAAGCATTCAGCAGGTCGTCTTCCGGAGACCCGGCGTCGATTCTTTTCAGGGCCATCGTTACCAGCTCGCTTCCTGAAGCGATGATGGAATCCGTCATTGCCGAAAGGCTCCCAAACTTCCCGGTTCCCAGGAACAGCCTCGATTCAAAGATTCTGCCGGCTATTAGTAAATTCTGATTATTCATAGGTAAATTTTATCTGTTTTAAAAGGTCACGGAATCCTGTTTTAATGCTTGTCTGAATGTTTTGATAACAGAAGGCTGTGCAGTGATCTGACCTGAAACCGCCAGTCCGTAAATCCCGGTTTCCTGCAGTCTTTCAACATCTTCCGGAACCACTCCTCCAATGGCAAATATTTTTGGAATTTCAATTGATTTTTCCTTCAGGCCCAGGCTGATTGCCTCATAGCCCTCAAAGCCCAGTATTGGGCTCAGTTTTTGCTTGGTGGAAGTAAACCGTAAAGGCCCCAATCCGATATAGTCGCAGGACTCGGCCATTCTTTGCCGGACATCGGAAAAGGTATTGGCTGTACCGCCGATGATTTTGTTTTCACCCAGAATATTCCTTGCGGTTTCAACAGCCATATCGTTCAAGCCTACATGCACGCCATCTGCGTCGATGTCTTTTGCCATATGCACATGGTCGTTGATGATACAGACCGATTTGTATTCCGAACAGAGCTTTTTTACATTTTCGCAAAGCCTGATCAGTTCATTTTCAGGGGCATTTTTCCAACGGACCTGTACCCAT
>JAKOOI010000593.1 GCA_022701475.1 Weeksellaceae bacterium | reverse complement strand
CTGTATGGCGTATTCGGACCCGTATGTAAACGGCTACGGAAACCCTTCTTATGATAACGGATATTATTACGCTCCTCAGGGATATTACGGAAACGGAGGATACTGGGGCAATGACGGATATTATTACAGGGACAACGTTAATTATTATTATGACAACGGTACTCCATACTATTACCAGAATTACAATAATTCCCGACAGAAGGTATATGTAGAGAGAAGATCAGGCGGCAGTGGTACTGTTACTTCCCAAAGGCCGGCCAACGGTTTCCAGTACAATACCAATGAAGCGCCTGTAAATACAGGGAATACCGTGAACAACGGCGGATTCAGGTCCGGCAACAGGCAGTCCGGCAGCCAGCGTCAGAATGGGGGTTTCAGGAACCAGTCACAGCCGCAGCAGCAGACGCAAAGACCTCAGAACAACAATGGCGGCTTCAGGAACAATTCTTCACAGAGCTCGGGAGGCTTCAGGAACAATTCGTCCGGAACGGTAAATTCCGGCAGCGGCGGGTTCAGAAACAATTCCGGCACTTCAGCACAACCGGCTCCGGCACAACAGCCGAGCTCCGGCAGAAGCAACGGCGGATTCCGTTAAAAACCATTATAAATAAAGGAAACGGACAGTTAACGCTGTTCGTTTTCGTTTTATTGTAGTAATTTTGCCAGCTTAAAAATATAACCTCACAGGATCAATGGAATTTTACAAATATCAGGGTACGGGAAATGATTTTGTCATGATCGATAACCGCCCGGGAGAATGGGACAGCCTCTCTGTTACGGATATTCAGAAATTGTGCGACCGCCGCTTCGGCATCGGTGCAGACGGACTCATTAAAATCAATACAGCGGAAGGTTTTGATTTTGAAGTGGATTATTACAATTCAGACGGATCAAAAAGTTTCTGCGGCAACGGGGCCCGATGTTCGGTGGCCTTTGCCTCATTTCTCGGCATCTTTGAGTACAGCTGCCGGTTCAATGCCATTGACGGAGCCCATGAGGCCGAAATCAACGGGGAGATCGTCAAGCTGAAAATGGCCGATGTGGAAACCGTATCGTATGACGGAGAAAATACCGTAATGAATACCGGTTCGCCTCATTTTGTACAATATGTACAGAATCTTGCGGGTTTCCCGGTGTTCGAGAAAGGGAAAGAAATCAGAAACTCTGCAAAGTACAGCGAAAAGGGCATCAATGTAAATTTTGCTGAGCCATTGGCAGAAGACACCTTATTTGTGAGAACTTATGAGCGCGGCGTTGAAGATGAAACCTACAGCTGCGGGACCGGCGTTACGGCCTGCGCTTTAACCTTTATGCAAAACCATGATCTAAATTCAGTACAGGTAAAAACCCTAGGCGGAAATCTCAGGGTTTATGCAGAAAAGAAAGTTTCCTCTTTTTGCAATATCTGGCTGGAAGGTCCGGCCCAACAGGTTTTTAAAGGAAAAATCGATTTATTATAACCTATACCCTACTCGTTACATGAAAAAATCTGTTCTTGTCATCATCCTTCTTGTTTTTGTTACCGGTGGATTTTTCGGCCTGCGCTTCTACACAAAATATTATGGCAATAATATCCGGAAAGACGGATATGTACTGATTCCGCACAAAGCATCTTTCCGGCAGGTCATGGATTCCGCTGCCCGGTATATTGACGATAAAGAGTCTTTTGAAGCCATAGCCCGGGAAAAAGATCTTGCGGAGAACTTCAAACCCGGCCGTTACCATTTCAAAAAGGGATTGGGAAATGCCCATCTGGTGAATATGATCAAAGCCGGAAACCAGACGGAGAACAGTTTCAGGATCGGTGACTTCGGTGACGTATACCAAATGATCGGAAAGGTAAGCAAAAAAACAGAACTGGACTCCCTGCAATTTGTGCGCGGCCTTGATGCCATTGCAACTGAGAGAGGGTATGCCCATGCAGAAGATCTGAAAAAGTATTTTTTCATCGACACCTACAACTTTTTCTGGACGGTAGAGCCGAAAGACTTCTTTAACCGCTTCAATGATCAGTACAATGAATTCTGGAATGCTGAAAGAAAAAACAGGGAACAACAGTCCGGACTGACCCGGGATCAGATTTATGCTCTTGCATCCATTGTGTATAAAGAGTCGGGAGGAAAACCGGATGAAATGAAAACCATAGCAGGCCTTTACCTGAACCGTTACCGGAAAGGAATGAAACTGCAATCCGATCCTACGGTAATTTATGCCATTAACCAACAGACCAACTTCAGATCACCGATTAAGAGGGTTTTCTATAAGCATCTGTCTACCCCGTCACCTTATAACACCTATGCTAATAAAGGTATTCCCCCGGGACCTATCTGTATTGTGGATAAGAATTCCGTAAATGCGGTGCTTAATGCAGACAAAAACAGCTATATCTATATGTGTGCGGATCCTGCCCGGCCCGGATACCATAAATTTACGGCAAGCGCCGAACAGCATGCCATCAATGCGAAAGTATATCAGGATTGGCTGAATGCCAGAAATATCAAATAATAAATAAATTAACTTTATTTTAACTATACGGCAATTAACATTCTGCCATTGTCATCGACATATTCAGTATAAATAATAAGCTACAGCTCATTTTTGTGGTATGTGCAGAATTAGCAATTTCACAATACCGGGCATGATTTTTCACGATTTTACACAAACAATACCTTATGAATCAGACGGAAATTATTAACATTTTTACAAGGAAGACTTTAGGGCTCACCTTTGTACTATCGGCGGCCGCTTTGGCTTTTGCACAGGAGAAGGTAGGTATTTCCGGAACGGTGGTCAGCAAGAGCAGCCAGCCCGTTCCTTATGCTTCAGTTACTTTCAGTAACAAAGCAAATAAATTATTCAGTGATGCCACGCTTACCGATGAGAAAGGACAGTATACGCTGGACCTTGCACCGGGGTCCTATGATATCACCATTGAGGCAATCGATTACAAAAAAAGTATTGTCAACAAACAGATTACGGCAGCCGGGAATATCGGCGCCCTGTCCATAGATCCGGAAGCCAATACCACCAACCTGAAAACCGGGGACATCCAGGGTGTAGTCATTACAGCTCCTTCTACGAAACCGTATAAGGTAGAACTGGATAAGAGAACCTACGATCCGTCGCAGGATATCGTCAGCAAAGGCGGAAACCTACAGGATGTTCTTCAGAATGTACCATCAGTAGAAGTGGATACGGATGGGACTGTTTCCATGAGAGGAAGCTCAAATGTAAGATTCCTTATTAACGGAAAACCTTCTGCCCTGCTGGGTATTGCCGAAGGAAGCAATGCACTTCAGAGTATTCCTGCAGATCAGATCGAAAGAATTGAAGTGATTACCAACCCTTCATCTAAATTTGAAGCCAGTGGAACCTCCGGGATTTTAAATATTATCCTGAAGAAAAGCAAGAAAGTAGGTTTTAATGGTAGTGTTGTCGGAACTCTTGGATATCAGCCACGTACTTTGCTAAACGCCAATTTAAGCTGGAGAAAAAATAAATGGACCTGGTTCCTGAACGGCGGCGGCGGTTATAATGAATCCACCGGAACCAACAGGAACAGCAACCTGAATTACAGTAACGGTAAGGAATATCAACTGTTGCGATCAGATCAGGAAACCAAAAACAAGAACTTTTCAAAGAACTATAATGCCAACGCCGGTTTTGTTTATGATATTGATGATAAAAACTCAGTCAACTTATCAGGAACTATAAGAACTTTCGATAATGAAACAGACGGAAGAATCAATTATAACTACCTC
>JAKOOI010000574.1 GCA_022701475.1 Weeksellaceae bacterium | reverse complement strand
CAATTTGGCATTCCTGATCCCGATCTGTCTCCGGGCCTGCCTGTGTGCTTTGTTAGATCAGCTTGCTGATCCTTTTCTGCCCTTTGTCTGATGGATGCAGAAACAAAAACGTTGCGTTGAAAAAAATCAAAAAAAGGAAATAAGCGGGTTGATCTCGTACAACATTCAGGCTTTTGTCAGGTTCCCGGATCGGGTCCATTGCCGGAAAATCAGCAATCAATACACCTGTTGACCCAAAACAGGTTGTCGTTTCCTGTTATTTTCCGATCACTCCGATCATCACCCCGAAATCACCGTCTTCCTGCGTCCAGTTCCCGGCTGGAAAGTAGGCTCTCGACACAAACCCGTCAAGATACAGGGCATTTCTGCAGCCCAGGCTTTTAAAGACCTTTGCAAAATGATAAAAGTTGACTTTCTTTTTCGACATGACGAAAACGGGATTGCCGTTCCTTAAGATCCCGACTCCGTTTCTGATATTCATATTATGGGAATTCTGACGAAACACAGGATTGATGGTGCCGTTATAAACAAGCAACGGACCCGACTGGGTTGCAAATTCTATATCCGGACGGTACCTGAACGCTTTGGTGGACACCACTGCATAGGTATTATTTGCCATACGGTAAAAAATCCCGTTAGGCTCCAGGTAGAAATTCCCTTTTCCTGTAAGGGTGTCAATAGGATTCAGCATCCTGGAATTTTCTATGTACAGGCCTTTGGGCATATTGTGTTCAGTAAACATTCCGCCGTTCATCGCAAACTTCAGTTCTTTATGTTGTGCGTTGACGTAAGTCTTCAGCTTCCGGATGCTTTTCAAGGGCTGACCGTTTTCATCTTTCCAGAACATCTCAACTTTTTCTTTGCTATGGTCTGCTGAATACATGATAAAATCGGAACTGGATTTTTCATTTTTACTGCAGGCACCCAGTATCAATAATACGACTAAATTCAGGAGTGTATGTCCTTTTATCATCCGTTTTTTCTCAAAAGTACATAAAAAAAGACAGCTTGAAAAGCTGCCTTATATCGGAGACTGAGAAACTTACTTGTTCTTCAGCGCATCTTTGATTTTGTTTTCCAGTTCTTCTGCGAGTTCCGGGTTGTCTTTCAGGACATCCTTCACGGCATCACGGCCCTGTCCGAGTTTCGTTTCGTCATAGCTGAACCATGAACCGCTTTTTTTCACGATTCCCTGTTCTACTGCCTGGTCAAGAATCTCTCCGGTTTTGGAAACCCCTTCGCCGTACATGATATCGAATTCCGCCTGCTTGAAAGGAGGTGCTACTTTATTTTTCACGATCTTCACCTTCACACGGCTGCCGATAGCTTCGTCACCGTTCTTGATCGGCGCACTGGCCTTTCTGATATCCACTCTTACGGAAGCATAGAACTTCAGGGCATTACCACCGGTGGTCGTCTCAGGATTCCCGAACATGACCCCGATTTTTTCCCTCAGCTGGTTGATGAAGATCACGGTACATTTCGTTCTGTTAATTGTTGCCGTTAATTTTCTCAGTGCCTGCGACATCAGACGGGCATGAAGACCCATTTTGGAATCTCCCATTTCCCCTTCGATTTCTGCTTTTGGCGTCAGGGCAGCTACGGAGTCAATAACCACGATGTCGATAGCTCCGGAACGGATCAGGTTATCGGCAATTTCCAGTGCCTGCTCACCGTTGTCCGGCTGTGAAATGATCAGGTTTTCAAGATCGATTCCCAGTTTGGCGGCATACGTTCTGTCAAATGCGTGCTCGGCATCAATAAAGGCAGCAATTCCTCCGGCTTTCTGTGCTTCAGCAATCGCATGCAGGGTTAATGTGGTTTTACCTGAGGATTCCGGCCCGTAGATCTCGATAATCCTGCCTCTCGGGTATCCTCCGATGCCCAAGGCAATATCAATCCCCAGGGATCCTGAAGGAATCACCTCGATATTCGTATCCACAGAACTGTCGCCCAAAGTCATTACAGTCCCTTTTCCGTACGTTTTATCTAACTTGTCCAGCACCAGAGAAAGTGCTTTTTTCTTGTCTTCTATATTACTCATCTGTCTTTTAATATCTGAATCAAATTTACGAAAAATTAACGTCAGAAACTAATATTATCTACCATTAAATGCTGTTTTCCTAGTTAAAAAAAACATAAAATTATAACAATTTTTCACCTGTCCCGGAAGATGGCTTACAGGTTCATTTACAACGGTATTTACAGCATTTGAGAACAGGTTTTTTCATGACTTTCCGTACGACGTAATTTTTTTTCAGTAGCTGATTCCCGCTATCCGCTCATACTCCTCGCGCCCATGCTTTTTCCGGCGCCTGCTGTGGGGTAACCGCTGCTATCGGGGCTAAGTTTACTTGTTCTTATAATTAAAGGCGAATTTTAAATATACGCTCGCAGATTAAGCGGATCCCGCAGATTTATTTTTATTGGATAATAAGATCTGCGCAATCACCATAATCTGCGGGAGATTATTCTTCAGGTAAGTCAAGCAGGCTTTCAAAATCAGCAGCATCAAAATTTGACTTTGTCAAATTCCCTGCGCATTAAAAACGTAGCCTTTTCCTGATTCCTTGCGTCGTCGCGTTTCTCCAATACTAATCAGCTTAATGCAATGTCAGATCAGTGAAAATTAGATTGTTCCGTGATGCCCAGGTAATCCTGCAGCACTTTCATCTGGTCTTTGTTGCCTTTTGCAATCCGGGCTTTCCGGCTTACGGTGCGGTCATAAATCCCGTTGATAAAACGCTTGGTCAGCGGAAACATTTTCCTGCCTGGAACTTCCGGGATCTGCAGCCTGTGGCATACTTCATCATCCAGCAGGAACCAGGTACAGCAGATATGAAGGTAACGGAGGTTTCTTCTCTGAAAAGGATATTTCAGAATGGGATTCTGTAACGATTCATCGAGCAGAGAATGGGCAAGCAGGACAGAATCCTGGTCAGCCGGCGGCTGTACGGAGGTCCATAAGTGAAAATATTCGGTCGCCTGTTTTTTATTGTCAGCCAGAAGATCTTCGGGAATTCCCAGCAGGTAGCCTACATACTTCCAGAGGTGGAAGAGCCCTTTTTCCTCTTCTTCAGAAAAAGTATTTCCCAGTTTATGGAGGCTGTGCATGAAAACAAGGCTGAAACCGGTATAGGTGGCTATCATATCCCAGGAATTGATCGGTTCACCCCAGGTTTCCGTATCCCAGTCACGGATATGTTTCCTGATGGAAAGCCGGGCATAAGAATGGATAAGCCTGGTTTTTATAGCAAATTCATAACCTTTATGATGTATTTCCAGTGCATTATACCGGGTGACATTCACCCAGAAATCCAGGGTTTCCGAAAGTCTTTTTACCGCTCCTTTCTTCAGGGCTCCGGTAGCGATCAGGGGTTTGTTGAGGTAAGCAAAATCGTAGCCGCCCATCAGGCAGTAGTCGCGGAGGGAAATCAGCGCATCCAGATTGCTTCGCATGCACAGTTCCGCACCTGCTCTCAGCAGACCATGATCAAGCCAGCCGGGAATGCTCTCCGTCTGGAGAAAAAGCTGTCTCACGCTGTCAGGGACATCAGCTTCTTCCGGGATGCCGTGCCGGATGTACTGCTCCATTTCTTTTGAACCTTCATGGAATCCTTTGGTAAAATAAATATCGCGGACTACCTGGTCCCCGGTCTCATCGACCTGGTAGTAATAAGGGGCAAACTTACTGAAATCTGCAAAGCTGAGTTCCGCTCCGGAAAAGTCGGTGAGAAGTTTCCCGTTTCCTCTGCTCCAGAAATTTCTGAAGTGCGGAGCATCCTTGTACCTTGGTTGCAACATCTTTCTTTCCATTAGCTTAAAGGTACAAGTTTTACGCCGGAAAGGAAGGATGAGATTTGTCAGGATGCTGTCATCCGGAAACGGGATGTACAGGGGAAAATCAGAGTATTCCCCATTCAAAAGCCTTTTTCAGGAGTTCCCTGCTGTTTCTGGACCTGGTCTTCGACAGGATGTTTTTCCGGTGGGTACGCACGGTATGTTCAGAAAGCACCAGCATCCCGGCAATTTCACTTCCGGTATATCCTTTGGCAATCAGTGACAGGACTTCATTTTCACGGCGGGTCAGCTGAACAGGTAACGGCCTGTTGTCTGGAGAAGGCAGGTGAATCCGCATCTGATGAAAATCATTTCTGGGGCCGATACCGGAAACCAGGACCGTTCCGGGATTTTCTGGAGTAATATGATGGATATTGGTATGGATGTTTACCGACTGGATCAGGTTCCGGTTCTCATCTTCCAGCGTAAGGACAGCCTGATGATGGAACAGTTCGTAATTTCCGGCTGCGGTTTTCATCCTGAAGCAGTAGCTGGATTTCAGGAAGAGCTGGTGCTCGCGGCCGATCTCCATCATCTTTTCTACCACTTTCTGTTCGGCCTGTACCACGAACGGAATATCGTCGGGATGGGTAAGCTCTATAATTTCCTTCAGGTGTTGAGGGTAATGGGGAATACCGTGAAGTTTCAGGATATTGGGGTGGTGGTTGGAAACCGTGCTGTCCGTAAGGTTCAGTACATAATAGTAAAATTCACCGATAGCGAACATTTCACCGGTAATGCGTTCTATAGGCGGTACGCTCGAAGTCCGGTTAATTTCATTCCGGCCTCCGGAATAAGTATTCCAGGCCTGCATCAGCGGATGGTCATTATCCTTTGATTTCATAGGGAGATTGTTTGCCCGATAAAACTAATGAAATTTATCCAAAATACCACAAAAGGGGGATTTTTTCGTTTTCCCTTATTCTTTAGATTTGCAGCAGCCAATGATCATGAAAATTCACCATTAAATTGTTTTGCAAAAGAATATATTGAAGTGGCTGTCCATTGATCCGTTAATGGGCAGTCATATACTCAGAAAGTTTGGATTTTTTGTCAGTTGTTTGTAAAAAATGATAAACCTTGATCCTCTGTTTTTCAGGGGATTTGCTGTTTACGGACTTTCCTCATACGCGATGACATGCTCATCAAAAAAGTTCTTTACCGTTATTTTGCTTTTTATGGAGAAAGTTCTCCTTTTGCCGTTTTTCAACAGCAAAAAAAGAGTTTCATTGCCGCCCGTAATAAAGGCTTTGCCGTACTTTTTCGACAGTCTGACGCCCCAGCCTCCGAAATCCCATACCGGATCCGTATTCACCAGGCGTATTTCCCGGATTTCATTCCATTGGACTTTTTTACGGCGGAACATAAACGGGAAAAAATAATATTCAAAATATTCCGGATGCATGGTGATGCGGAGTCTGGAACTTAAAAAGAGCAGAATAAGCGGAGCGGTAATACTGATTGCGATCCAGGGGGATTCATGTTCCTTCGTCAGGATAAAACAGGCTACAGCAGACTGGAAAATAAGGAGAATCGGAAAGGCTGTAGGAAAACCTGACGTTTCATGGATTATCTTTGAACTCATAAGCTGGTCAACTGCGCAATATTTCCGTTAAATTAAACAAAAAAACCTTCCTGCAGGAAGGTTTCTGTTAAAATGATGCTTTATCTTATTAGTTGGATAAAGAAGCAGCATGGATCAGCATATCCACCAGTTTGTTGGAATATCCCATTTCATTGTCATACCATGAAACAAGTTTTACAAATTTAGGGGAAAGCATGATTCCTGCATCTTTGTCGAAAATAGAAGTTCTCTTATCTCCGATAAAATCCTGGGAAACCACGGCATCTTCAGTATAGCCTAAAATTCCTTTCAGTTCGCCTTCAGAAGCTTCTTTGATGGCCGCACAGATCTCCTCGTAAGAAGTTTCTTTTTCCAGTCTTACCGTAAGGTCTACCACGGAAACGTCTACGGTAGGTACTCTGAAAGACATCCCCGTCAGTTTTCCGTTCAGGGAAGGGATTACTTTACCTACTGCTTTTGCCGCTCCGGTAGAAGAAGGGATGATGTTGTTCAGGGCAGCTCTTCCTCCTCTCCAGTCTTTCATAGACGGTCCGTCTACGGTCTTCTGGGTAGCGGTAGTTGCGTGTACAGTGGTCATAAGTCCTTCTTCGATCCCGAATTTATCGTGAATCACTTTAGCCAAAGGTGCCAGACAGTTGGTCGTACATGAAGCATTGGATAAAATTTTGATATCATCCGTCAGTTCCGTATGGTTTACTCCCATTACGAACATCGGGGTGTCATCTTTGGAAGGAGCGGAAAGGATTACTTTTTTAGCTCCTGCATTGATATGTTTTGCGGCGTTGTCCTTATCTAAAAACAACCCTGTAGATTCAACGATATAATCTGCACCGATGGCATCCCACTTCAGGTTGTTCGGATCTTTTTCAGCAGTTACCCTGATTTTCTTTCCGTTTACCACCAGATCGTTCCCTTCTACGGAAACTTCTCCCGGGAAAACGCCGTGTACAGAGTCGTACTTCAGCATATAAGCCATGTATTCGGCATTAATCAGGTCATTGATTCCTACTACTTCGATGTTATCCCGCTCAGTCATTGCTCTGAAAACAAGACGTCCGATTCTACCAAACCCGTTGATACCTACTTT
>JAKOOI010000564.1 GCA_022701475.1 Weeksellaceae bacterium | reverse complement strand
ATACCATTACCTTTCTTGCCCAGAAGACCGTACGGGAAAGACTGGCGGAAATCCTGCTGCTGCTGGAACAGAAACTTGGCGTAGACCCTGAAGGCTTTATCAAGATCTCATTGACCCGGGAGGAAATTGCCAATATCATCGGAACCGCTACCGAAAGTGCCATCCGCCTGATTTCCGAATTCAAAGGTGACCAGCTGATTGAAGTAGACGGCAGAAACATCAAAATCCTCAACCACGACAAACTCATGAAACTCGGTCACGTAGTTTTATAAATCATAACAATCCCAAGTCGGCCCGGTGCCGACTTTTACCTTTTTAATACCTTTATATTATGTCTGTTCACTCTGAAATTAAGAAAGTTACAACGGAAACCCTGCGTAAAATGAAGTTCGATAAGGAAAAGATCACCATGCTTACGGCATACGACTACACAACGGCGAAGATGGTGGATGCAGGCGGAGTGGATGCCATTCTTATCGGTGATTCCGCTGCCAATGTAATGGCAGGCTTCGAAACTACGCTTCCCATTACCCTGGACCAGATGATTTACCATTCCCAGAGTGTGGTAAGAGGAACAGACCGGGCTTTGGTGGTAGCTGATCTTCCGTTCGGAACGTACCAGAGCAATCCTGAAAAAGCCCTGGAATCCGCGGTAAGGATGATGAAAGAAGGCGGTGCCCATGCCGTAAAGATTGAGGGCGGAAAAGAAATTTCAAAATCCATCAAAAAGATCATCAACGCCGGGATTCCGGTGATGGGGCATCTGGGCCTTACTCCCCAGTCGATCTATAAATTCGGAACCTATAAAGTGAGAGCCAAGGAAGACGCAGAGGCTGAAAAACTGATTGCTGATGCGCAGCTGCTGGAAGAGCTGGGATGCTTTGCGGTAGTCCTTGAGAAAATTCCTGCCGAACTGGCTGGGAAGGTAACGGAAGCCATCAACATTCCGACCATCGGAATCGGAGCTGGAGTAAACTGTGACGGACAGGTACTGGTGTATCATGACATGGTGGGCATGAACCAGGGATTCAGTCCGAAATTTCTGAGAAGGTACCTGGACCTTTATACAGAAATCACAGGTGCTGTGTCCCAATATGTCAAAGATGTGAAAAGTGCGGATTTCCCTAACGAAAAAGAAAGCTACTAATGAGAAACCAGCAATCCATACAGGGAATATTATCCATTGCTGCCTTGCTCTGTCTGCTGGTAGGGTGGTTCAATCTCTTCTCTCCTGAAGTCAATCACCTGCTTTCCGCAAAAGTATTTTATATTCTTATCGGAATCAGTTTCTTCCTGCAGGCACCTTTCATGAAGAATAAAAATTTCACGTATGGCATGTATGCTGCGGCTGCAGTATGTATTGCCGGGGCACTGATTCCTGAAGAAGCAGGGCTTTCAAAAATAAAAACACTGGGCCTGCTGGCAGGGATTATCCTGTCTTTTGCAAGCCGGCCTACTTACCGTCAGTAAGCTATGGAGGAACAGATTGTATATGAAGACAACCACCTTCTGGTGATCAATAAAAAAGTCGGTCAGCTGGTACAGGGCGATAAAACCGGGGATGAATCCTTGCTGGAATCCATCAAGAATTTTATTAAAAAAAGAGATGATAAGCCCGGGAATGTTTTCCTGGGGCTGGTACACCGGATCGACCGTCCTACTTCGGGGCTTGTCATTTATGCCAAGACTTCGAAAGCATTATCACGGCTGACCCAGATGGTGAAGAACCGTGAGATCAAAAAAACCTACTGGGCCGTGGTGGGAAAAGAAATGATCCCACAGACCCAACGGCTGGTCCATTACCTGAAGAAAAATGAAAAAAACAACAAGGCCATTGTTTTCCCGAAAGTGACGGACGGCGCCAAAGAAGCTATCCTGACGTACCATGTAATCAAAGCCCTGGACCATTACCTGCTGCTGGAAATCGACCTGGAGACAGGAAGGCATCACCAGATCCGGGCGCAGCTGTCCAAAACCGGAGTACCGATTAAAGGAGACCTGAAATATGGCTCGCCACGGTCAAACCCGGACGGAGGAATCAATCTCCATGCCCGCAAACTGGAATTCATTCATCCCGTTACCAAAGAAAATATCGAAATCACAGCGCCCGTTCCACAAAATGATGCTATCTGGAAGGCTTGTGAACAATAATTTGTCTGCTTTATGCCTTCAGGGATAATAATGTCCTGAAGGCCCGGTTGAACTCCCTGTCTTTTTTTCTTTTTCCTTACCTGTAAAAAATTTTGCCCGTTCCGGAAAAATAGCTACCTTCGTCCCAGACTTTAGGGGTGTCTGTTGAAAAACAGGCTGAGATTTACCCTTTGAACCTGATCCGGATCATACCGGCGTAGGGAAAAGTGAAATGACTTTGCCGTACATTCTATTGTACCGTCATGGGCATTCCTAAAGTATGTAAAAAATTTAGGAATGGAACTCACAATCAACCACACCCGAAAAACTTTTGATGTACTTCCCGCCACGCTGGAAGCACTGATGGCTATGGAACTTCCCCAAAAGCGGAAAGGCATTGCCGTGGCCCTCAACAACCGTATTATTCCGCAGCAATCCTGGGCGGAAACATTGCTCAACGACAAAGATTCAGTTTTAATCATCACTGCCACTCAGGGCGGTTAATCCCATAAAAACAAATTGTATGGCTCATAACATCACCCGTTCGCCTTTCCCGAACTCAAAAAAAATCTATGTGGAAGGGAAAATCCATCCCATCCAGGTGGCGATGCGCGAAATAGAACTCAGTCCGACCAAACTTTCCAGCGGAATGCCCGAACATAATCCTCCGGTCACTGTTTACGACACTTCCGGACCGTATACCGACGAGAATTCTGAAATCGATATTGAAAAAGGCTTGCCGAGAATCCGCGAACAGTGGATTTTAAACAGGAACGATGTTGAAATTCTTGATGGAATTACCTCTGAATATGGAAAAGCAAGGCTGGCTGACGAAAAGCTGAATAAGCTGCGGTTTTCTTACAACCACAAACCGAAAGTAGCAAAAGAAGGAAAAGAAGTGACCCAATTGTACTATGCAAAACAGGGGATCATCACTCCCGAAATGGAATATATTGCCATCCGGGAAAACCAGCGCATTGAGCAGCTGGAAACCGTTTCCAGCGAAATGGCTTCCCAGCATACCGGCAACAGCTTCGGGGCCAGAACGCCCAAAGGTAAAATTACGCCTGAATTCGTAAGGGACGAAATTGCCGCAGGGAGAGCGATCATTCCCAATAACATCAACCATCCGGAAAGCGAGCCGATGATCATCGGTCGAAACTTTTTGGTGAAAATCAATGCCAACATCGGGAACAGCGCCGTTTCCTCAAGCATCGAAGAAGAAGTGGAAAAAGCCGTCTGGGCCTGCCGCTGGGGCGCGGATACGATCATGGACCTGTCTACCGGAAAAAATATCCACGAAACCCGGGAATGGATCATTCGCAACAGCCCGGTTCCGATCGGTACCGTTCCGATTTACCAGGCACTGGAAAAAGTAAAAGGCGTGGCAGAAGACTTAACCTGGGAAATTTTTAAAGATACGCTGATCGAGCAGGCCGAGCAGGGCGTTTCGTATTTTACCATTCACGCCGGCGTTTTATTGAGATACATCCATCTGACCGCAAAACGGGTAACCGGAATTGTTTCGAGAGGCGGTTCGATTATGGCCAAATGGTGCCTGTTCCACCACAAAGAGAACTTTTTGTACACCCATTTCGACGAGATCTGCGAAATCATGAAAAAATATGATGTCGCTTTTTCCCTGGGCGATGGTCTTCGTCCCGGCTCTATTGCCGATGCCAATGATGAAGCCCAGTTTGCCGAGCTGGAGACATTGGGAGAACTGACCAAAATTGCCTGGAAACATCATGTCCAGGTGATGATTGAAGGCCCGGGCCACGTTCCGATGCACATGATCAAGGAAAATATGGATAAGCAACTGGAAGAATGCCACGAAGCGCCTTTTTACACCTTAGGTCCTTTGACCACGGATATTGCACCGGGCTATGATCACATCACTTCCGGGATCGGTGCAGCCATGATCGGCTGGTTCGGCTGTGCGATGCTTTGCTATGTAACGCCGAAAGAACATTTAGGACTGCCGAACAGGGATGATGTGAAAGTAGGGGTAATCACCTATAAACTGGCGGCTCATGCAGCAGACCTGGCCAAAGGCCATCCCGGTGCGCAGTACAGGGATAATGCACTGAGTAAGGCAAGGTTTGAATTCCGTTGGGAAGACCAGTTCAACCTTTCGCTTGATCCGGAGACGGCAAGGTCTTACCATGATGAAACCCTTCCGGCTGACGGAGCCAAAGTGGCCCACTTCTGTTCCATGTGCGGACCGAAGTTCTGCTCGATGAAAATCACCCAGGAAATCCGGGAATCTGCCGAAAAAGGAATGCTGGATAAATCCC